>DATJEQ010000038.1:0-2356 GCA_035496495.1 Polyangiaceae bacterium | reverse complement strand
CGCCGCAACTCCGCCTCCGGCGATCAGCGGCGGCACCTTGGCCACGACCCGCGACGGCGCGTTTGCAGTCGTTGCTGATCCGGATCGCGATCGCATTGTGATCGTGGATGTCGCCCAGCGCTTAGTGGCAAAAGAAATTGCGTTGAACCCGGGTGACGAACCTGGGCGCGTGGTTGCAGGCCCCGGGCAAGAAATGTTCGTGGCGCTGCGCGGCAGCGGCGAGGTGGTGACGATCAATCCCACCGGGCTCTTGCTGCGGCGGGCGGCATGCCTTGCTCCGCGTGGTATGGCCTACGATGCGACGGCGGATGAACTCCAGGTCGCTTGCGCGGACGGCAACCTCGTCACATTCACCGGTCAAGCGGAGCAGCCCACACGGGTGCTGCAGCTGGAAACAGATTTGCGCGACGTGATGCTGGTCAATGGTCGCACTTTAATCAGCCGCATGCGTTCGGCCGAGCTGCTCGAGGTGGGGCCCGAAGGCTCGATCATACAGCGCATGAGGCCAGATTCGCTGGTCGGTTCGGTTCCAATCACCGGTTCAATTGATCCGGTGACTGGGTTGATGGTCGCGCCGCCTCCGCCCATTGCGCCCACTGGCGCAGAACTCGATGTTCCGCCGACGCCCGGTACCGCCACGTTTGAGCCCGCGGTGGCGTGGCGCACCCTGCAAGGGCCTGACGGCACGGTGCACATGCTGCATCAACGGGATCAAGAGGATGAGATCCATACCGGTCACGACGACATGGACGTCTTCAACAACCCCTATGGTAGCGGAAGCCCGTGCAGCGGCATCGTGCGCGAAGGGATCAGCAAGCTGGATGACAACGATCATTTGACGGCTGAGCTTGCGCCCTCAGTGCCGCTCGCGGTCGACATGGCGATTTCGCCCAACGGGCAATACATTGCTGTGGCTGGCGCGGGCGTTCAGGATTTGAACGCACCGCAGCCCACCTTCGAGGTTCAGGGCGATCCCACTGTGGTCGGCGCTGCATCTCCAGGGTTTGCGATGGCGCCGGGGGTCGGCAGCGGTGTGCAGGTGCTTTCACTCGCTGCGGTGCAGCCAATTGCAGAAGGCCCGATTGCGTTCGACACCGCAACGCCGGTCGATCCGGCCAAAATAGATCCTTCCATGACCGGTGCGGGTGGATCGACGAGCGATCCGGTGGGTACTTCCGCAGGCGGGGCCACAATGGTCAGCACCTCGATGAGCGCTGCGCCCCAATCTGCCGACAATTGCGACGGCGACGCGGTAGGGGCTTTCATTCCTGAGCCAGTGGTTGCAGTGGCGTTCGGCCCAGCTGACAACGGCACCCTGTTCGCGCAGACGCGATCACCCTCGCAGCTGTACTTCGTGGATCTGATCACCGGTGCGGCAGTGCCGCTCCAGCTGGGCGGCGTGTCCGTTGACGACACGGCACACGACTTGTTCCATCGCAGCGCGGGTGCGGGCGTAGCGTGCGCCTCGTGCCACCCGGAAGGCAGTGACGATGGCCACGTTTGGAATTTCCAAGACGTGGGCCAACGTCGTACCCAGGCGCTCGATGTTGGGCTCGCCGGCACTGCGCCGTTCCACTGGGATGGTGAGCTCGCCGACGTGGGTGCCCTGATGGACGAGGTGTTCGTCGGTCGCATGGGTGGCGTTAAAGAGAGCTCGGCTCGCATCGCGGCGCTGCAGGATTGGTTATTCTCAATCAAGCCGATGCCGGCGCGCCGCGCCGCCACTGACGCCCAAGCCGTCCGCGGGCAAGAGTTGTTCAACTCCGCCACCGTGGGCTGCGCTGCGTGCCACAGCGGTTCCTCATTCACCAACAACCTGAGCTACGCCGTGGGCACGACACCTGATGGAGCGAAGCTACAAGTGCCCAGCCTGGTGGGCATCAGCTATCGCTCACCGCTGATGCACAACGGCTGCGCGCAGACGCTGATGGATCGCTTCAATCCCGCTTGCGGCGGTGGCGATCTGCACGGCAAAACCTCTGACCTGTCTCCCACCGATCTTGCCGCGCTCGTGGCGTACCTGGAAACGCTGTAAGCGACGCTGTAGGCACTGTCCGCCCTCACTTGCAGTCTTGCTGAAATGCCGCGAGAGTGCACGCGCTCCCGATCAAACCCGGCGTGACTGACCGGATCGAGCTGATCCGCTTCTAATTGGTCGGATCTTCGGATACCCAAAGGACACGGGAAGCGGCGCGCCTGCTTTCCGCTTCATTTGGGTACCTGGAGACGCCATGCGAAAACACATTCTTGCCGCGATCAGCCTGATTTCCCTCGTTGCAGCCTGCAGCTCAAGCAACAAGGCCGACAGCACCAGCACTGGGGGAGCCGGGGGTGACATGGGCGGCACCGGTGGCAC
>DATJEQ010000037.1:0-4670 GCA_035496495.1 Polyangiaceae bacterium | reverse complement strand
GAAAGGTGAGCGCCTATTGACGCTGATCAATGGGAACCACGTCGCTTCCATTGCCCTGCTCACTGGCACGCAAACCGGCCCGCTCAATATGGGCATGGGCCCCGCGATCCCAGCGACCGGCAAGAAGACCGGGCACATGATGCTCCACTGGGGCGAGTTCACGCCGGCAGGGCAACTGTCCAAACAATGGATCGAAGCCGACACACCAACGATGCTGGCGCATCTGGGCGTGAGCAAAGCTCCCGCGCGTCCGGTGATCAGTAAGCTGCCCGCCGAGGCGCAGGTCGTGATCGCAAAGAACGACGACAAAGAAGCGAAGAACGTCGAGATCCACAAGAAGGGCTACGAGCTGTTCAACGCCAAGAACCCAGCGTTTTCGGATCTGCTGGGCGAAGGCCTGATGGAACACGACTACAGCATGCCCGCCGATGCGATGGGCAAGAAGACCATGACCTCCAAGCTGCAAGGCATGTGGAAGGGCTTCTCCGACATCCACCTGAACATGGACGAAGTGTGGGGCGCAGGGGATTACACCTTCGTGCGCGGCCACATGACGGGCACCAACGACGGCGACATGCCGATGATGAAGCTGAAGAAGACAGGTAAGAAGGTCGACGTTGCGTTCGGTGAAGTCGCGCAGTGGGACAACGGCAAGCTCAAGACCATCTACTTCTTCATGGACGGCATGGACATGGCCGGTCAACTCGGATTGCTCGCGCCGCCACCCGCGGCAGCGCCAGCAGCTCAACCGGCGGCGGCCCAACCTGCTGCAAAGCCGGCGCCCGCTCCGGCAGCGGCTCCGGCGCCAGCAGTTCAACCTGCTGCAAAGCCAGCGCCCGCTCCGGCGGCGGCTCCGGCGCCAGCTCCCGCTAAGAAGTAATTCTCCCGCGGCACAAAAAACGTTGGGGCTCTGCCAAATGGCGGAGCCCCTTCGTCATTTCAGGCTTTAGCAGCCGGAAATTACTTCTTCTTCGCTGCCTTTTTCGCGGGCTTCTTTGCGACTTTCTTCGCAGCCTTCTTGGCAACCTTCTTCGCGGGCTTCGCGGCTTTCATCGCCGCGTTGCCTTGCTCCCACACGCCGAGCGTAGCGCCGGTGGGATCAATGAACACGCCAATGGCGCCCATGTCCCCGATGCTCATGTAGTCGACAGCGATGGTTGCACCGCCCTTGCTAGCGCCGGCAAGCGTCTTCTTCACGCTGTCGACCTGCACGTACGGCATCCAGGCGCTGGGGAATCCCGGCTTCGTATTCGCGACCATGCCGCCGCCGCCACCGCCACCGACGTCGATCATCGTGTAGGGCATGCTGCCGGGCATCTCAATCAACTTCCAAGCGAACAGCGCTTGGTAAAACTTCTTCGCTTTCTTCAGATCGGTTGTATTCAATTCACAGTGAGCAAATGGGTTAGCCATCAAGATCTCCTTTGAGCGGCGGATGCTAACCCAAAACACTCAGAAATTAGGGTGCTGATTTTCGGGTGGCACGCCGAACGCGATGTTCAGCACCGCTTCGGTGTTCGGGGGCTGCACATCAGGGGCGGCCAGCAGAAAGTCCAGGTGCCCTGCGTCCACGTAGAAACGGTTGGTATCTGTCAGCACCGCACCCGGCAGGTCCCAACGCTCCGGCATCCCGCGAAAGCCAATGCGGTTCATGGTGAACATGATGTCCCCGTATTCCACGTCCGTTTTGCCCACCATGGCGTAAAATCGGTCGATCGGTGTCGCGGGTGTTTCGTCCAACCAGGAAGAAATGCTGTTGATGTCACAATTCGGATCCCACGGCGGGTTGTTCGGATCGAAGTCGCCGGGCGCTTGCCCCACGCCGCAGCCGTTGTCCCGCGGGCCTGAACGAGACACCGCGCGGTACAGGCGCACCGCCATCCCAATGCGTGCTGCGGTGGAGGAGCCATGTGACATTCCTGAAAAGGCGACGTCGGACCAGCGCACGCTGCCATCGGCGTTGAGGAAGTAGCCCCAATCTTCTTCGGGATACTGCATGTCGAGCGAGGTGATGGTGCTGAGCACTTTGCCGCTGATGCTATCGGCCGGACCCACGGCGTTCTGATCGCCATGGGGCATGCCGTCGAAAGTGTTCAAACGGCAATCGCCATTGTGATCTCGCCCCAAGTTATTGCCGATATTGCAGTGTAGGAACGACACCCCAATCACGTGAAAGCCGCGTTTACCGAGCCACGGCACGTAGCTGCCGGAATCCACACCGAGTTCGACCACCAATTTACCCATCATCTTGGCCGCGCGCGGATCCAGCCCCGCATTGCCGTGAGTGATCTGCATCGGGGGTGCCAAGACATTGAGCGGGCGCTGGGGGGGAGTGTCGCCGGCAGCGTCTGGATCCCCCCCTGCGCCACCGCCCGGGCTTCCGCCTTGCGAAACGCCACCGGTGGCGACGTCGCCACCACTGCCCCCCGCGGCAACAACGCCCCCGCTCCCTCCGACATTTGCACCGCCGCTGCTCGCTCCTCCGCCACTCGGCGCCCCACCGGACACCGTCACTTGCCCGCCTGCAGCGGATCCCCCTGCGGTGGTATTGCCACCGCCGCCCATGACCGTGTTGCCTCCGGAGCTGGTGGTGTTGCCCCCGCTGCCCACCGTTGTGCCTCCGCTGGGCACAGGGCCACCGGCGCTGCTACCCGCTGACTCATTCGTCTTCGCGGGCGAGGAACACCCGACAACCTGCGGCACAAGCGCCCAAGCCGCCGCGCAAATCAGCAAGGAAGTGCGATCACAAGCTCTCATCAAGTTCTCCTCTGTTGGCCTAAGTTTCAACGCCCCGCATCTCAACCTGGCACCCCTGTTTGTGACCGAAGAAGCATTCTTTCGCAATAACTCGCCGATTTTCCGCCCAGGGCTGCCCCATTGAGTGGGCCCACTACGGCGCTATCCACAACCGCTGCACAAGTGTAGCGTCGCCGGGTGTCGGAGGCAGAGGCCCAGTCAATCTCGCAGCAAGCGCGGCGCCTGCATGATCAGCTGATCGCCACGCCCCGGTTGGACGAGCGGACGCGCGCTCATTGCAGCGAAGAGCTGCGGCGCCTTCGCGATCTTTTTCGGCGCAACCAGTCCGTGTTTGCAGCCGATACCCTGGCCATGTTGAAACAGGTGGCCGATCGCCTTCGCTCCAGTGCCGACGACCCCACGCGCGCCCTTGAAGTGCTGGAGGGCACTTTTGGCTATCGCAGTTTCCGCGCGGGGCAGCGCGAGATCATCCAAACGGTGCTCAGCGGGCGCGACTGCGTGGGTGTAATGCCCACGGGCGCCGGCAAATCGCTGACCTTCCAATTGCCGGCGCGCATTCTGAGTGGCACCACATTGGTGATCTCGCCGCTGATCGCTCTGATGAAGGATCAGGTGGACGCCCTAGGCGAGTTCGGCGTGCGCGCCACCTTCTTGAACTCGTTATTGACTCCGGCCGAGAAAGACGAACGCGTCACACGCCTGCGGCAGGGCGAGTACGAATTGGTGTACGCGGCACCGGAAGGAATTGAGGCTTCGGTGGGGCGGGCTCTGTCAGGGCTCAATGTTCCGCTGATCGCAATAGACGAGGCACACTGCATCAGTCAGTGGGGTCACGACTTCAGGCCAGCGTACCGAAATCTGCGGGCGCTGCGCCGCTGGTTCCCCAAGGCCACGCTGCTGGCGCTCACGGCGACTGCAACTGGCCAAGTGACAGAGGACATCGTTGAGCAGCTTTCCATGCACGAGCCCAAGCTGTTCCGGGGTTCTTTCTTTCGCCCCAATTTGCAGCTGCACGCGCACCGCAAGGGGCAAACTGCGGGGCGCAGTACCCGTGCTGCCATCCTGGCCTTGGTGCGCGAGCGCGCCGGGCAAAGCGGCATTGTTTATTGCCTGTCGCGCAAGTCGACCGAGCAAATTGCGGATTTCTTGAATGCCAACGGCTGCAGCGCCGCGGCCTACCACGCCGGAATGGAGGGCAGCGCGCGATCACGGGTGCAAGATGCCTTCCGCGATGAGAAGATTGACGTCGTTGCCGCCACCATTGCTTTCGGCATGGGCATCGACAAATCCAACGTACGCTTTGTGATCCATCGCGACATGCCGCGCTCGATCGAAGGGTACTACCAGGAGATCGGGCGCGCGGGTCGCGACGGCGTCGCAAGCGATTGCGTACTCTTTTATTCGTGGTCGGAAGTGATGGCTTATGACAGCTTCGCGGAAGGCAGCACGGACGACGAAATCAGCGCGCGGAGTCGCTCGCAGGCGCGGGAAATGTTCCAGTTTGCCGAAGCGCGCGTGTGTCGACACCAGGGGCTGGTGAACTACTTCGGTGAAGCATTGGGCCCGTGTGGCAGTTCCTGTGACGTGTGTCGAGGCGTTGACCTGCTGGCTCAGCACAGCGCACCAAAAACCAAGAGACGCGCCGTGGAGAAGCCGGAATCCGTCGACGATCTGGACACACGTCTATTCGAGCGCTTAAAGAAAATCCGTCGTGCCCTGGCCGACGAACGCAAAGTACCGGCCTACGTGGTCTTCAGCGACGCGACACTCCTGGAGATGGTGAACGCCCGGCCACAAACACTCAGCGAGTTGGCGCACATCTCGGGGGTCGGTCCGGCGAAGCTTGAGCGTTACGGCCGCCACTTTCTAAAAGAGCTGCGCAGCTAAATCTATCTCAGCGCAAACTCGCTCAA
>DATJEQ010000036.1:0-19839 GCA_035496495.1 Polyangiaceae bacterium | reverse complement strand
CAGTTCCAACAGACGAAGGGCCGTTGCCTTGTCTCCCTTGAGGTGTGCTTGCCAGCCCGCGTAGTTTAACCCTTCAACAACGTGAGGCTTGAGCCTGCGAGCCTTCTCATCCGTCGGGTCGACTCGCAACCCCGCGATCAGGTCCTCAGCAGCCCCTTCCCAATTCTCGCGCGAATCGCGAATCCAGGCTCTGGTACTCCGCAAGGCCGGACGGACGGGGCTCAGTTCTAAGGCGGCATCCGCGTCGGCTTCCGCCTTCTCGTAGTCCTTCAATGCCCCCCAGATCTGAGCCCGTTGGTCGAGGAACCCTTGGTGAGGACCCCGAGCGCACGCAGCATTGGAGTAGCGCAATGCCTCGCCATAGTCCTTCTTATCGTAGGCAATTGAAGCGCGCTCACTGTCAGCGAATCCAGCCAACAACTTCAAATCGGGATAGGGAGCACGCGCCTGAATTTCAGCAAACCGTTCCATTTCTTCGAGACTTCCCCCCCATCTCGGCTCAAGCACCGTCATGTAGAGCGCGCGAACGGCAAAACACGAGGGGCATATCGTCAAAGAGTGGGCAAGTGCGGCCTGGGCGAGTGGTCGGTCGGCTGTCAGAATCGCGATTTCGATCAACAATGCGTCGGGTTCGACGAGTTTCGGAGAAATCTTCTGTGCTGTCTCGACATCGGTTCGAATAAGTTGGGCCGTCGCTCGCATCGCATCGAAATTGCTCTTGGGAGTCTTGCTGGCATATTCACCCCCGCGCTGAGCCCACGCCACTGCGTTGTAGTGAACTGCACGCGCCGCATAGGGTGCGAATGAACTGGGGCTGGCTTTCACCCATGCAGTGAGCTGTGGGAGCAGCTCTGGCTCGGCACTGCCGAATGCCTCGATCGCAGCCGTCGGGTACCTGTCCTTCTTGGGATCCGCTTCGAATTCGCGTTGGAATTGTTCAATATACGCAGTCAACTCCGAGAAACGCTGGTGGTGCAGCAAACTGCGCAGACCAGCGCGATCCACATAGCTTCTTGGGTGCCCCGAGGCGTCCTGCCCTTCCCTCACGATCAGCGGTAACCCGGTCGGCACCGGTGCGTCCGCAACCGACGCAACAACCCGCTGACGCACCTCGCGCCCGCGGCGCGCCTTACTTGGATCTTGATTGGCACCCTCTTGATCGACGCCGGTCTCGTGTCGACAAGCACTACTCAACAGAACGCAGACAAGCAGACCCGCGATGTCGCGCACGCATCTCAAGGAACCCCACCTTACCCCCACGCACCACACTTTATCCGAAACGCGGGATATTGCCCATATCAAAACGGCCTTTCGGCGCCCGACTCCACCCCCAGCCCTTCGAGTCCTATTTCACCGCATTGATGTCGTCCAAACAATGCTGACAGAAGGTCAGGGGCTGGCTTTGGTTGAGGATTTTGGTTTTGATGACGTCGAAGAAGCCGGGGCCCTCGTAGGCCCAGTACATGATGCAGGCGGTGCTCACGTCGTGGGCGGGGTGCATGGGATCTTTGTGGTCGTCGACCATCATCAGGCCATTGTCGACCAAGCCGAGCACATGACCGACCTCGTGGGTTAAAACGCCGAATTCGGATTCCTCGCAGCCTTGTTCGCGCAGCGGCCCGATGAGGCCTAAGCCACCGCAGCCGTCTTCGATCGTCTGTTTGAAGATCACCACTTGCAGGTTGCCCCACGAGATCCCCAACGTCTTGCTGGAGCCTGTGTCCGTCGCGTAGTGCCCGTCGACGTAGACGACGTGGATGCTCAATGTCTCGGCGTCTGGATCGCCGTTGTACTGCATGGCAACGTCCGCCAAATCGCTGTCTTGCCATGCGAAGTCAGCGCCGCGCGTGGGCAGAATCTGATCGTCTACGACTTCGATGCCTCCCGGCTTATCCAGGATCTGGCCAAATCGCTGCACGAGCCGCGTCGCGACGTTGGGGCGCTGCGCCATGCCGACAACATTGTCGACCTCGAAGATCAAGCGCGAATGCCGCGCGCTGCTCGCGTAGTCGACGACGCGCGCTGGCGTCGGATTCATGTTGAGAATGCTGCCGCCATCTAAACTGGGCTCACCCGAATCCGGATTGCCCGCACCCCCGGCCGAAGTGCCCCCAATCGATGCGGAAGGACCGCCACCTAGAATTCCCCCCAACAAACTCCCCCCGACTCCACCATTGCCGCCGCTGCCTCCGCTTGACTGACCGCCGTGACCTGCGGGGTGAGCCATGGTCGTGGTCGTTTGCCCGCTGCTCCCACAGGCGACAATTCCCAAACACCCAAAAGCAAGCCAAAGCTTCATGCGCAAAGTGTAGCGCAGAACAACAGCCGCAGCGAATGACGGTATTGTTTCAGGGTTGGCGTCGCTGAGGGCTGGTTTTCAGCCGGCTTCCACCAGGTAGTTGCGCATCATGCCTAGGTCTTCGTGTTCAAGGTTGTGGCAGTGATACAAGAACATACCGGCGTAACGATCGAAACGCACGCGGATGCGCACTTTATCGCCCGGGAGAAGCAGGAAGGTGTCGAGCCAGCCTTCATCGAATAATGCTTGGCGCAGGGATGCAAAGCCTGGCCCCGGTTGCCGATCAATGATGCGAAACTGTCTTCCGTGCACGTGAATAGGGTGCGGCATGGGCATCATTCCGTTCGGGTTGACAAACTCCCACTCTTCAACTGTTCCCAGTCGCACATGTTCGTTTGCCGCAACTCCCTGCATCTCGAAACTACGATCATTGAGCAGCCAACCCATCATCTGCATGCGTGTTGCAAAAGTCTTAGTGTTGCTCACCTCAGCGGCAGAGGGAATTGAATGTGACACTAACCTGTCGGGCACGCGCGATTGCCTTCCGTCGCCGGAAGCCACAAACCGTTGAATGCGCAACGGCGCTCCCTGGGGAACACCAGGCGCGCCGGCTCCCCCTCGTCCCATCATGCCCATCCCCATCCCCATAGCTGGGCTGGGATCGTCGAAAGCGTGGCTTTCAAGCCACACGTCGTTCCCCAGATCCGCGCCGAAGTTCGCCCACAGCTCAATGCGCTGAGCCGGTGCGAGCGCGATCTCTGTTCTTTGCTGCGGAGCCGCAAGCAACCCGCCGTCTGTTCCGATCACAACCAATGGGCTGCCATTGCTCCAACCGAGTTTGTAGATGCGACTGTTGGAGCCATTGAGGATGCGCAGCCGATGCGGACCACTTCGAACCTCCCGCGTTTGAGGCAACTGTCCGTTGACCAACATGCGATCACCCAGAAAACCCGTCATTGGGTTAGGAGAGTAACTGAGCTGATTGTTCGCATCGAACGATCGATCTTGAAGGACAAGCGAGATATCTTGGTCACCGTCTGGTAGACCAATACGCCGCTCGTCGTCATCGGTGATGACCAGCAGCCCGGCCAACCCCGCATACACCTGCACACCGGTTCGATGATCCGGGTGAGGATGGTACCAATAGGTGCCCGCGGGATTGTCGACCTGAAAATCGTACAGGTATTGCTTGCCCGAGGCCACGGAGTGCCGGGGATGCCCGTCATTTGCCTCCGAAACATACAGCCCGTGCCAATGCACAATGCTGTCTTCCCCCACGTTGTTGTTGAAGCGCACGCGAACGCGCTGACCGCGCTTTACGCGCAACGTCGGCCCCAAGTACCCGCTCGCAGGTTGCACCAGAGCGTCACGCGCCCCTTTTGCAATGCTAGCGGAGAACCGAAGAACATCCGTGGGCTGCCCTGGCAACAGCGGGATGCGATCCGGGGCTGCCGTAAGCACCACTTCCAAGTCGACTGGCGACGCCGGGGCAGCGGACAGCGAGCTTGAAGCAGCGACTTCGACCTGAGGAGGCGTCGAAGCCGCACTCGTGCACGCGTCGCAGCCGACTAGCGCGCCAGCCGCGACACCCAGCGTTGTCTCCATGAACTCGCGGCGTTTCATTGTGCACTCTTTCCTTGGACCGGAATCAGGAAGACCGCTCTTAGCAGCAGGCATGCCCCTTGCTGACTGATGCCGCCACTGATTCGTTGGCTTGGTTGTAACGCTGCGGATCTTGGTCGAATTTCTCAAGGCAGCTGCTGGAGCAAAAGAAGAAATTAAGACCCTGAACTGTACGGATGCCAGCCGCGTGCTCAGGATCGATCTGCATGCCGCAAACAGGATCACGAACAGTCTTTATGGTGGATGAATGAGCCCCGTCGCCAGCCTCACCGTGTTGGTGTGAACCCGATGCACGCGAGCGACTACTGTGCATGCCGCACCCTCCTTTTCTCATCATCCAGAAGCAGAACGCTGCGGCTCCCAGGAACCAAAGCACGTTTGAAATATCCCAGTTCATGTTGGTCTCCTTGAGTCGACGCGGCTTGAACAATCACTCAGCAACTCCTGTGCCAAGAATCCGCATTCTGTCGTTGGCCCTCCTGCGCTCACAGATCGCGCCTCCGTGAGCGTTAGCGCACGCAATGATTGCGCGGGGTCGGCACCATACGCAGGGTTTGCGAGAGTTCGCCCCCACCTGCTGGGCTCACACCCGGCAGATCCCCGATGCGGCACGTGCCTTGCTTTGCTTGCTCAACGCCCATGCTCCGCATGGGCTGGATGCGGTGGCTGGAGGCGTGAGCATGCATTTCTGGGATATGGGCTGGCAACACGATGCGATGGCGAGCGGGTGGTTTCTAATCGCGCTGGTCGCGGTCATCGTTGTCTTCATTTGGCGTGGCGGCGTCACCCGCACCCCTGCGCCAGAGTCGCCCAAGGACATCGTCAAGCGCCGCTATGCCGCTGGCGAAATCGATCAGCAAACCTACAAACGAATGTTGGTGGAGTTGAGCAAATGAGGCATGCGCATCGCCCTTCGTATCCGGTCACGAAGGAATGGGTACGGCATGGACCACGTTCGGCTCGCTTCGTACCGGGGGTTAGAGTAATCTCGCTTCGGCTCCATGTCTTGCCGAAGCGCGAAGCAATCGGGGGTACTTCCCCACTGCATAGCCGCGCTATTGTGCAGTCTACTTCTTCTGGTTCACCCGCTGGCCGCGCAGGAAGAAGCGGCACTGACGCGCTCCGCACAGAATCCGCTGCTCACCCACGGCCCAAGTGGCTCAATCGATCAGATCAAGATTGGGCCGCGCGCGATGCTGCGTGAAGCGCCAAACGATTGGAAGATGTGGTACGAGGCGGTGCCGGGCGGCAACAAGTCACACGCGGCGTACGCCACGAGTAGCGACGGAATCACTTGGACTCGTTACCCGAATAACCCAGTGATGTCTCCCTCAGAACCCTGGGAAGGAGGCGCCAATAACCCGGAGGGCGAAACCTCTCCCATCTCCGTGCTCAAAGAACACGGGCTGTACAAGCTTTGGTACCACGGCTTCAACGCTGGGGAGCGACAGATTGGTTACGCCACTTCCACAGATGGGATCTCGTGGACGAAATACGCCGGCAACCCGGTGCTCTCGCCGGGCACAGCAGGGGCGTGGGATGCGGATTCAATTTGTGAAGGCAACGTGCTGCACGTCGGCGACACCTACTACATGTATTACTCGCGCTGCACTGGCACCGGAGGCATTGGGCTTGCAACAAGCCCCGATGGCATCGCTTGGACTAAATACGCCAACAACCCAATCATCACGACGGGAACTGGCTGGGAAGATCAACAAGTCGATTGGTCGGGCGTCTACAATGACGGGCAGCTCTTCCACATGTGGTACTTGGGCAAGAGCAACGCGCCGGGCGGCTTCTCCCTCGGTTACGCTTGGAGCAATGACGGCAAGAGCTTCACCAAGAGCGCGAGCAATCCGCTCCTACCGCCACCTAATCCACTGATCATCAATACTGACTATGCGGTCAACAAAGGGGACGGCATTGGTATTGAGAACAGCGCCAAGGTGTTTCGCCTGGGTGCTTCCTGGCGTTTCTATTACGGCGGTTTTGCCTCATGCTGCCCGGAAGACGCCACGCTCTCCATGGCTACTTCCCCGGTTCAGAATTCTCCCAACCGGGCACCCGTCGTCGATGCGGGCGCGGATCGGATGGCGATTGTCGGTGCTGGCGTAAACCTGGATGGCACGGTGATGGACGATGACACACCGCTGATCTTGACCGACGTGACATCCATTTGGTCTCAAGTTTCTGGCCCCGGTATGGCTTCGTTCGCCGATACCAGCGCAATCGACACCGCGGTCAGCTTTGATACTGAGGGAACCTACGTGCTCAAGCTGAGTGCGGATGACAGCGCGCTCACCGGTGAAGCGACCGTCAACGTGGTTGTTCTGCCTGTTGGCTCAAGCCTCGACGCGGGCCCCGCGAGCGACGCGGGTGTGAACAGCAGCGGGGGAATGGACGCAGGCGCCGTGGGTTCCAATGGCGGAACAGTGAGCAGTGGCGGTGCAAGTGGAAGCGCAAATCCTGGGAGCGGACAGGGCGGCACGCTTGCGGGAGGAGCCAGTACGCAAATAGGCGGCCGCACATCGGGCGGCGCATCAACGGGGGGCAGTACAACGGCGTCGGGCGCTGCCCCAGGCACGAATTCAGCCCCACCAGCGCCGAAACAATCCGGATCCTGCGCCTGTGAAACGACTCGCCCCTCAGCAGGCTACGAATTTCTGACTATTCTAGCTGTCGCCGCCGCCGGTCTTGGTCGACGGAGCCGACAACGCAAACAGGACATGAACGATGGTAACGCGGCGTGAGTGGATTTTAACGGGGGCCGCGCTCGCGGGAACAACTGCGACACTCCGCGCGCAGGATGCGGCTGCGGCGCAGGTGAGTGGGAATTGGGAACGATCGTACAGCGGCGAGGCGCAAGAGCCGCATTCGATGCCCGCACAGCCGGGCAGAGATTATCAACCGGTCATCACACCGAACGGCGCCGCGTTGCCCTGGAAGATCGTCGATGGAGTGAAAGTGTTTCACTTGATCGCCGAAGAGGTGCTGCATGAATTTACCCCGGGGCTCTCGGTCAAGTGCTGGGGATACAACGGCAGTGTTCATGGTCCGACCATCGAAGCCGTCGAAGGCGATCGAGTCCGCATCTATGTAACGAACAGGCTTGCCGCATCCACCACGGTGCACTGGCACGGTGTCTACTTACCAAACGGCATGGATGGCGTGGGAGGCCTCAATCAACCCGCGATCAAACCAGGCGAAACCTTCAAATACGAATGGACGTTCCGCCAACACGGCACCTTCATGTACCACTCGCACCACGATGAGATGACCCAAATGGCCATGGGTCTTACGGGCATGATCGTGGTGCACCCCAGGCACCCACAGGCCACTTATCGGGTCGATCGCGACTTTGTGATCATGCTCAGCGAATGGCGCATCAAGCCGGGAACGATGCGCCCCGATCCGAATGAGATGACCGACTTCAACGTACTCACCATGAACGCCCGCGTGTTCCCGGGTACAGCGCCGTTGATTTGCAAAACGGGGGATCGGGTGCGCATTCGCTTTGGCAATTTAAGCGCAATGGATCATCACCCGATCCACTTGCACGGGTATCACTTCAAAGTCACTGCGACGGACGGTGGCGACATTCCGCCATCCGCTCAATACGGGGAAACAACGGTATTGGTGCCCACGGGTTCAACACGCACGGTGGAATTGATCACGGATGTTCCCGGCGATTGGGCCATGCATTGCCATATGACGCATCACGTGATGAATCAAATGGGGCATGGCGTTCCCAATATGATTGGAGTGCAAGCGCAGGGGATCGATGAAAGCGTTCGACCACTCTTACCCGGTTACATGACAATGGGACAAACCGGCATGGGCGACATGGGCGACATGAGCATGCCAGGGCCCAAGAACAGCATTGCCACGGCGGTCTTCAAAGGGCCCCACGACGTCATCACCATGGGCGGCATGTTCACCATCGTGAAGGTGCGCGATCATTTGGAAAGCTACGACAAAGACCCCGGGTGGTATCAGAACCCACCGGGTACCAGTGCCGCAACTGCGCACCCGGATGACTTGAGCCGAGATGGGATCTCTGTGCCAGCCGCCGCGCCCGCACCGGCGCCATCAACGCCGGCAAGCAGTGAACCTTCCGTGCAGCTGTATACCTGCCCGATGCACCCACAGATTATTCGTAATAAGCCGGGCAAATGTCCGATCTGTGGGATGACGCTAGTGCCGCTGAAACCGAAGAGCCCGGGGAGCAAGCAGTGATTCACAGGCGCGTTGGGTTCGCTCTTGTTTCTGGTCTTGCTTGGATTAGCGCGCTGCCTTTTGCGACGGGCTGCGTCTCGGAGAACGCGGGCTACGACGATGTGCGCAAGATCACCTCTGAACGCATCGCGCAACAGGTTCATTGGCGGGGTCACGATTCGCAAGACGACAACTCCGACGCGGAGACTCAGAAGCTTCTGCAAAAACCGCTCACTGCAGACGACGCCGTTCAAGTCGCGCTGCTCAACAACGCAGCGTTGCAAGGCGCGTTCGAAAACCTCGGTGTGGCGCGGGGACAGCTGCTACACGCCTTTCGGTTGCCCAACCCTACGGTGGGAGCCGCCGTGCGTTTTGGTGCTGAGGCTCGACCCGAAATTGACGTAGACGCGATGTTGAGTCTTTCAGAATTCCTGTTCATGCCTTGGCGCAAAAGCGCAGCAAACGCCGACTTCGACGCTACCAAGCTGCTAGTGGCCCAACGCGCCGTGGATCTCGCGTTTCAAACCCGTGGAGCATTCTTCGGTTATCAAGCTGCAGCTCAACAATTGGAGCTGGAGCGTACAGTCCTGCAATCGCTGCGCGCATCGGCGAACGCCGCACAAGCGCAACATCAAGCGGGCAATGTCACGGATTTGACGTTGGCCAACGAGCAAGCGTTGTATGAAGAGGCGCGTATTGCATACGCACGCGCCGAAGAGGTGCAAATCGTCGCCCGAGAACAGCTCAACGCATTGATGGGCCTTTGGGGCAAGCGGGGCGCAAGTTGGCAGGCCGCAACGCACATGACTGAGCCATTGCCCAGCGAACCGCTGTTGAGCAACCTGGAACAACGCGCAATTGAAAACAACCTACCCCTTCAACTTTCCCAAAAGAAATTCGAAGCGGCAGGACGCACAGCGGATCTCTCTAGCCTGGAAGGCTGGGTGCCCGATCTCAAAGGGGGAATTTCCGCTGAGCGGCGCGAGGGAGGATGGGGGCTGGGGCCGCGTGCAGAGCTTGAAATTCCGCTCTTTTACCAGGGGCAAGGAGAACGCGCGATTGCGTTGGCGGAAATGCGCCGCGAGCGCAAGGTATTCGAAGACACAACGGTGCAAGTGCGTGCGCGGGCCCGTGCACTCGCTGCGCGCTTGGCCGCGGCCGAACGCAATGCGCGCTTCTATCAGGCGACTGTTCTTCCCCTGAGGCAAACGGTCGTCAATGAGACCCAACTCGAATACAACGCGATGGGTGTCGGTGTGTTCCAACTCTTACAAGCCAAGCGCGATCAAATCAGTGCGGCAAAAGCTTACGTTGATCTGCTCCATGACTATTGGGCCACCCGCACGCAGGTTGAACAGCTGCTCGCCGGCTCCGTGTCGTTGCCAGGATGGGCGCCTGAATCGGCGAGCACCTCGTCCCCGCCTTAGCTGTGCGGCTGTGAACGAGTGACAGAATCGGGCACGATCCTCGCTGCCGTCACTGTGCAGCCACATAAATGACACAATAGGCCCCGCTCGTGGCGACCTTGCCACGCGCAGTCACCAAACCTTCACACAACTGGCAAGTTCACGTTGCGGGGCCTGGCTATAGCCACGCTCGATGTCGCGGGTAGTGGTGATTGAGGACGAAGCGGATCTCCGCGACATCCTACTTTTCAATCTGGCTCGGGCTGGGCACGAAGTGCTCGCCGCCCCGACCGGAGCGGAGGGACTGCGCGTCACGCGCGAAACGCTGCCCGAATTGGTGCTGCTCGATCTGATGCTGCCCGACATGCCCGGCACGCAAGTGTGCACTCAATTGCGCCGCGACCCCGCCACCCAGAACACCCGCATTATTATCGTCACGGCTAAGAAGGAAGAAGTCGATCGCGTGCTCAGCTTCGAGTTGGGAGCGGATGACTACGTGAGCAAACCATTCAGTTCACGCGAGCTGCTCCTGCGCATCCAAGCGGTGCTCAAACGCAGTGAACCTGGCTTTCAAACGCACTTGACCGTGGGAACGCTGAACATCGATCGCGTTGCGCACCGTGTCACGGTGGCGGGCAGTGAAGTGGCGTTGACAGCTTTGGAATTCAAGCTGTTGGTCACGCTGTTCCAGAACATTGATCGCGTGCAAACGCGCGAAGCGCTGCTGCGCGACGTGTGGGGGCTGTCGACCGATATCGCGTCGCGCACCGTCGACACGCACGTCAAGAGATTGCGCGAAAAACTGGGCACTGCCGGCGATTACATCGAGACAGTGCGCGGCGTGGGCTATCGCGCTGCCGCTCCTTCAGGCGCACCGGCAATCGACTCAATAAGAAAAATGGCTCAATAAGAAAATAGGCTGACGCGATCGAAATCAAAAAAAACCAGTAGCAGCGTCACAAGAATTGCAGAACCTCCGCCACGATCTTGTCACACGAAAATAACTCCGCAGTCGCAATCCCAAAGAAAACTCCATGTACATTCCCGCGCAGAAAGGAACTTCCCTGATATGACACAAACACCTCTTAGCCTCCCACGGCACGCGTCAACGCTTGCTGCGGCAGCCCTATCATTGGGGCTGGCCCACACGGCGCACGCCCAAAACATTCCCTGTAACGACGTCAGTCTTCCCAACGTCGTCTTCATCGACGGCTCCAGCGCCGTTGGGCCGTTCGTCGCGAAGATCGCGCAGGCTCTGCTCAACGCAACGCCACCCGTTTCCGTTGTCTACAAGTCCGAAGGCTCGTGCAACGGCGTCAATTATCTGGCGTCGGTTGCTCCGCTCTTCCCTAGCGGCACCGCCCAGTACTGGACGGACGTCAGCGGTGACGCGGGCCTCACCTGCGATATCCAGCCGACCACGCCGGTCGATATCGGCGTGTCCGACGTGTTTGCCACCTCTTGCGGCTACGCCGGCCTACCCGCCAACGTGAAGGATTTTCACGGACCGATTCAAACCATGACCTTCGCGGTCAACGAGAATTCGACCCGCCAAGTGATCAGCGCTGAGGCCGCTTACTTGACGTTTGGCCTCGGTGACGACGGCGGAACGCCTTGGAGCGACCACACGAAGTTCTTCGTGCGCGACCAAACCAGCGGCACACAACAGATGATTGCCCGCGCGATTGGCGTGCCTGCAGCCCGCTGGGCGGCGCCCACAGCCGGTGGTTCAGCGGCGGTACGCACAGCTTTGCAGGCCGCCACGGCTCCGCAGAACACGGCTGATCTCAGCATTGGGATTCTCGGTTTGGATTCGTATGGCCCAGGCATTCGTGCCCTCGCGTATCAACACTACGACCAAGACTGCGGGTACACGCCCTCCTCCAGCGCTACTGCGACGGACTTGGTGAACACTCGCGACGGCCACTATTACATCTGGGGCCCCATCCACATGTTGACCAAGACGACGGGCTCTCATCCGACCAACCTGAACGCGAAAACGGTGATCGATCTTCTGCAGGGCACCGCGGTGTCGGATGCGGTCGACCTGATCACGATCGAAGCGGGTCGCGGCGTCGTTCCTGAATGCGCAATGCGCGTCAGTCGCGACACCGAGGTTGGGCCGCTGATGAGCTACATGCCCGAACAATCCTGTGAATGTAAGTTCTTGTCGGTAGCGGATTCCGCCAACCTTCCGGCGGAGTGCACACCGTGCGGAGGCGATGCAGGCACCACCTGCCCTGCCGACCGCCCTGCCTGCAACTACGGCTTCTGTGAGGTGCAATAATGAAAACTCATAATCTTAAACTCGTTTCGGCAACCTTGGCCCTGAGCGTCATTGGGCTCATTCCTCTGGCATGCAGCAGTGACAAGAAGGGCGACTCGTCGCCCGATAGTGGCACGAGCACCAGCCAGGGCGGGAGCAGCACCACCCATCACGGCGGGAGCTCTAATCAGGGTGACGCCGGGCCCAGCGGCGGCGCCGGCGGTCACAGCAACGGTGGTTCGACGAGCCACGGTGGCAGCACCAGCACCTCGGACTCGGGGGTTGATGCGGGTGACGCTGGCCCGAACATGCAAGGCGACGCTGGGCCAGCATGCACAACTGAGAACGCCGACGGCTGCTACGAAAATTGCGAACCGCAGACGACCGACAACTCAGAGCAATTCTTGAATCACTGCACCACTGCGGATTGCACGCCCTGGACGGGCACGCTCTCCAAGTTGGGCGCTGGTTGCAAGAAGTTGGGAACGGGCTGCACGCTCCCCGATCTGCCCTGAACCAATCGTTGTGAAGCAATGAAAGCCGAGCTTGCGTGCTCGGGTAGCACGCAAGTTCGGCTTCTGAGTATTCGGAATTGAGTGAGGATTCTGTGACTGTTGGGTTGAGATTTGGTGCATTAACGCTGGTTACACTCGGAAGCTGGGGCTTCAGTGTTGACGCTGACGCACAAGCTGCTGCGGGATCACCTCCCCCAGCACCAGTTGCCCCATCCGCGTCATCCGCAGCAGCAGCCGCGGGCGCTCCATCCACATCCGCATCCGCGTCGGCTTCTGTGCCCACATCTTCGGCACCCGACATTGAACCTGACGGCGAGGTGACAACTTCCGCACAAGGGTCGGAACCTGCGGCGCAAGGCGGATCAGCGCCTTCAGCGCAACGTGCATCCGCTCCGACTTCGTCCAATACTCCATCGGTGAAGCAGAGCATTGCCGCTGCAATGAACGCGGCGCCCGCAAAAGCGCCGGCTGCTTCAGCTGCGCCTGCCGTGCCGCCCAATGCATCTGAGCCTGAAAAAGTGCCTGCAAAAGATGCTGCGCATGCCGTGGCAAGTTCACCCGCTGTAGACATCAACGGCTACATGCAGGTTGAATATCAGTGGCATGCGGATTCCAAAGAGCAGCTGCTGCAAGGTGTAACGCCACTCAACCAGAATCGCTTTGTGCTGCGCCGGGCGCGACTGCTCGCAAGCCGTGCTTGGGATTACACGTCACTCGAACTTGAACTTGACGCCAATACCGTCAACGGCTCTGCCATTGGGATCAATCGCGCAGAAGCCGCAGCGTTTTACCGCGGTGGAAATGACCCTAAAGCAGCACCGCTTGCCCAGCTCACCGTGGGCGTGTTCCGCGTGCCCTTCGGTCGCGAATTACCAGAGTCCTCCGGCAAGCGTTGGTTCATGGAGCGCTCACTGCTCACGCGCGCGCTGTTTCCTTCAGAAAACGATCTAGGGGCCCGCCTCACTGGGCAGCCCGGTCCATTCCGTTATGGCCTTTCGATCACGAACGGCGAGCCTGCCAATGAAAAAATCGGATTCCCGCTGCAAGATCCGAACAAGAACAAGGATTTCACCTTCAGCGTCGGTGCAAAAGGCAAACCCCTCGATCACGTCACGGTCGGTGGCGGCGTGTCGGTGAACAAAGGCAAAGGTTTTCATTCCGGCACCCCGGCAACCAAGAACTCCATCGCCTGGACGGATCTGAACGAGAACGGCGCGGTCGAGCCGACCGAGATTGTCAGCGTTGCCGCACAGGCCGCTCAATTGTCGCGCTCATTCAAGCGCTGGGCCATTGGTGCGGATCTGGAGCTGAATGTCGATACGCCCATCGGCACCAGCTCCCTATTCGGCGAAGTCATCGCAGCTAAGAACTTGGATCGCGGATTTTTCGTTGCCGACCCGGTGCTGCTCCAAAATGACATGCGCGAATTCGGCTTTTACATTGGTTTTTTGCAGCAAATCACTCCCTACGGGTTGGTCGGCTTCCGTGCGGAATTCTACGATCCGAACGCGGATCTCAGCGCGCGACGCGCTGGCACGGTATTGCCGGAAAAGAATTCGGTGCGCACCTATTCACCGTTGATCGGAGTGACGCTCCCGGATCGCGCTCGTTTGAGCTTTCAATACGACATCATCAAAGATCACTTGGCGCGCAATTCACGTGGCCAAGCGGCGGATTTGAGCAACAACGCCTGGACCCTTCGCTTGCAGGTGAATCTGTGATGCTTCGCCTCGCCGCATTGAGTTCTTGCGCTGTGCTGCTTGCTTGCAGCCAGGGCGAGGAGAGCACCCGGGGCCAAAATGAGCTCTTCCGCGTGCGCGACGCTGAGTTCGTTGCCGGCGCTCTGCCTGGATACAAGGCACCCACCACTCCTACAACTACCCCGAACACCCACGGCCTGCCCACCATCACCAATATCTCGCTGGCGAATTTCATCGTGCGCCAAGGGCAGGGCGGCAAACGCATAGCAGGTCAGGCTTCAGACAAGTCCTGGAGCATTGGTGTATCGCTCAAGGGCATCAGCAACGGCTACTGGATGCTCCCCGTTGGAGATGTCGATCCGAGTACCGGCGCTTTCGGTTGGAGCGGGGTTGCGGATTTCGACCCGGGCGTTCCCACTGGCCCTCAGACGCTGCAAATGGTGGTGTTCGATCGGCAAGGCCGCGCCGGCGTGCAAGCGCTACAGAATTTGTGCGTGGCGGGCATCGAACCCGACGAGTTCAATGTTTGTTACCCAAACACGCCGCCTCCTGCCGCGGCGATTTCGCTGACCTGGAACGCCAACGCGGATTTGGATCTGCAGGTGGTGACCCCGGATGGCAAGGTTGTGAGTGCCAAGCACCCGCTTGTGGCCGATCCTCAGGGCGACGAAATTGTCGACCCCAGCGAGCCGCATTTGGATCGGGATTCCGGCGCCAACTGTACTCCAGAGGGAATTCATACCGAAAATTTGATCTGGCCGAATGATGCGCCAGTCGGCCGCTACCGCATCCATGTGAACCTATTCAACCCCTGTGGACGCTCGATCGTTCCTTTTCGGGTAGCGGTGTTCACTTCAACCGCAGTGGGCGATGCGGGTCGTGAAATGAAGCGATCTTTTGAAAGCAGTGGAGAGATCCTCGACGTGCAGGCCGGGCCTGCGTCCGCGTTGGGGATGTTGATAACGAATTACAACTTCAAATGAAGGAGGCCAAATCATGATCGTAGAAAAACTGCTCAAGGTTGCGCTGCTCGGTGCCAGCTGGGTCATGTACCTAATGCTGGCGCTATCGGTGCTTTCGATTGGCGCCATTGTGGAGCGTTGGTGGTTCTTCTTCCGCCGCAACATCGACGTGGACGATCTGGAAGAACAGCTGCTCGCGCACCTGTCCAAAGACGACACCGAGGGCGCAAAGCAGTACCTTGAAAAATCTAGAAAGCGCTCATTTGAGGCTGAAGCCGTGTTGCCTGCGCTGCGCTACTTCGACGCCGGCTGCGAAGCATTCAGCGATTGCGTTGAGGCCGAGGTGATCAAGCTGCGCCAAGACATGGAAAAGAGCTGCAACCTGTTGGCCACCCTGGGCAACAACGCTCCGTTCATCGGTTTGATGGGCACGGTGATCGGCGTGATCATCTCATTTCACGAGTTGGGTTCCAATCAGGCGGCTTCTGCCATGGGCAACGTAATGGGCGGTATTGCCGAAGCGTTGGTATCGACCGCGGTGGGCCTGTTCCTGGCACTGCCGGCGGTGGTTGCCTACAACGTGATCCAACAGAAGGTGACCGACATTGAATCGAATGTGGAATCGATCAAGAAGCAGGTCAGCGCGCTGTTGAAATCCAAACACCACTTGAGCACCCACCATCAGACCTCGACCAGCGTGATGCGCTCGCGCACAGCGCTGATTGCGGAGAACTGAGGTTTAATATGGCTGGTACGAATTCATCACGCGGGGGTCGGCGTGGGCCGATCTCGGGAATCAACGTCACGCCCATGGTGGACGTGATGCTGGTGTTGCTCGTGATCATGATGGTCTCGGCGGTGTACCTCGTTTCCCAATCGCTCAAGGTCACTCTGCCGAAAACGGCAAATTCCGATGCTCCGGCCGAATCGCCATTCGCCGTCACGATCACCAAAGAGGGACACTACCTGTTCAATCAACAGCCGATTGAAGAGGCGGGCCTGGTCAGCGAAATGCGTAAGGCCAAGAGCGACAAGAAAGACCCCAGCTTGGTGGTAACGGCCGATAAGGAATCGTACCACGGCGATGTGGTGCACGTGATCGATCTGGCCAAGAGCCAGGGCATTACGAAATTTGCAATCAACGTCGAGCGAGAACGCTGAAGAGCCATGTCACGCCGTAAAGGAAAGCGATCCACAGTCTACATAGTGAGCCTTGGCTTTCACGCCGCGCTCGCCCTGGGGATCTTTCTTATTCCCAAAGAAAAGCTGAAGGAAGTGATCGGCATTTCATTTGCGGAGAGCGAAAAGCCGAAGCCCCCGCCGCCTAAGGCACCGGAAGAGCACCCCCGTGAGCGCGTGGAACACCACGCCGCGTCGCGAGCCGCTGCAGGGCCTGCTGCGCCCACTCCCGCGGCTGCAGAGGGCGCCCCCACATTTTTTGCGGATATTGGCGTTTCTCTCGATTCAACGGGCACTGAAGGCGTGGCCGTTGCAACGGCTAGACCGGTCGCCACCGCGCTGCCGACGATTGAACCGCCGAAGCCGAAAGTATTGTCGGCTCGCGTCGCCGACGTTTGCCCCGAACAAATCATCAAGGCTCACCCCGAACGCGTTGAGCAACCTGAATACACGCTCGCCGCACGCTCCGCCCGAGTGGAAGGTCGGGTGCTGATTGAATTGCAAGTCGATGAAACCGGAAATGTGACTTCTACCAAGTTGATCACTGGTCTTGGTTACGGCTTGGACGAAGCGGCTTTGGAAGCCGTCAAGAACGTTCACTTTCGCCCGGCCACGCTGTGCGGAAAGCCGGTAGCCGCTCCTTTCGTAATGGCGATGCGCTTCGTCCTTGGTGAATGAACCGATTTCACTCTCACCTATTGGCCGCCGTAGTTCTTACGGCATCGGGATTCGCCCACGCCGAACCTCCCGAGACGAAGAACTCCGCCGTGCAAGCCCCCAAGGGCGTGATGACGAAGGCGCCCAAAGTATTACAATATGTCGAGCCCAAGTTGCCGGAAGGCAAAGTGGTTGCGCAGCCCGTCGCGATCGTTCTGCAGCTCAGTGTCGACGCGCAAGGCCATGTCCTGGGCGCGGATGTTGTCGAATCTGCTGACCCCACCTTGAATGAGGCCGCCCAGGCTGCGGCGCTGCAAATGCTCTTTGAGCCCGCGGAAATCGACGGCGTGCCCGCGGCGGTGAAGTTAAAATACCGCTACGACATTCAACCCACTTCACAGGCGCCCACCACGGCTTGGTTCGGCGGCAAAGTGACGGATCTGAAGACCAAGCAGCCGCTCGCTGGCGTCACCGTGGAGCTCGAAGACGGGCAAACGGCAACCACCGGACCCGACGGTCACTTCCAAATCGAAGCCGTCCCTCCGGGCAAGCACACGGTCAGCCTCTCCGGCCCCACCTTCACGCCGATCAGCACCGAAGAGATCTTGGATGCCGGCCGACGCTACGATGCAAGTTACGAGGTGGACGTTGTCCCAGTGGGCGTCGCGACTGGGCCGCGTGCCGATTTCGAAGTGGTGATTTACGCCACCAAGTTAGGCAGCAAGATCAGCTCCACTGAAGTCACCGCAGAGCAAGGGCAACGCGTCGCAGGCACGGGCGGCGACGTCGCAAAAGTGGTCGAGAATTTACCCGGCGTGGCCCGCTCAACGGTGGGCTCTGGGCAGATCGTCGTGTGGGGCGCAAGCCCTGAAGATACGCATGTTTACGTGGATGGCGTGCACATTCCGGTGCTCTACCACGAGGGCGGTTTCCGCTCAGTCGTGCATTCGGATTTGGTGCGCAGCGTGGAGCTGCAACCCGGCGGCTACGGCGCAAGTTACGGCCGCGGCATTGGTGGCCTAGTCAGCGTCGAACTGCGACCGCTCGACGAACCGGGGTATCACGGCAGCCTACAGCTCGATGCCATCGACGCCGCCGCGAGTGTGCGGGGCTCGATCAACGAACATTGGCACTTTGGTGTCGCCGCGCGCCGCAGCCACTTGGATTGGGTGTTGCGCCAGGTGAGCAGCGACGATGTGGGGCAATTTGTACCCATACCGCGTTATTGGGATGGTCAGGGTCGCGTGGTGTGGACGCCCAATACGCACGATTCGCTGGAAATTGGCACGCTGCTTTCCTCAGATAAAATCGACCACAACCTGGCCGCCGCCGACCCCGCAGATGTGAAGACTGAATCCAAAGTGACGCGCTTTGCTCGCGGTTACTTGCACTACCGCCACAAAGTGGGCACCAATAACACCTCCATCGTTCCGTTTTTCGGTGTCGATCACACGCGCATTGAAAATCGCTTCGGGGCGATTCCTGCAGGCCTCGCCGTGGATTCCAAAGTCTACGGTCTGCGCGCAAGCCACACCAGTAATGTGGAAAGTTGGATAGCGCTCGGCACCGGGCTCGATACCGAGGTCACGGTCAGTGAATTGTCTCGCAAAGGCTCGGTGACTACACCGCCGCGTGAAGGCGATCTGCGGGTATTCGGCCAACTGCCGGCCGATCAAGTCAACGCCGACAATTGGACGACTACCATCGCCAATGCCGCCCCCTATGTCGAATCGGACATCGCGCCTTTTGGCGATAAGTTGCACGTGATCCCGGGGTTACGCATTGAACCCGGCCTGGTGCGTGCCAGCGCCATCGCTCCACCCGAAGGTGATCTGCCGCCGGTGGGCACGGTGCGCGAGGACACCGGCATCGATCCGCGCTTAGCCATTCGCTGGAACGTCACTGATTTTCTCACGCTCAAGGCAGCAACCGGCGTTTACCACCAGCCGCCTTTAGCGGAAGATTTGAGTGCGGTGTTCGGCAACCCCACTTTGGGCCCCGCGCGGGCGCGTCATTACTTGGCCGGCGGCGTCATCCGCCTTTCCAAACCGCTTTCCTTGGAAGTGACCAGCTTTTACTCGCGTTCAAGTGCCCTCACCTACCGCTCGCCGCTTTCCACTCCGGTGCGCGCCGAAGCGCTACTCGAGGGTGGGCATGGACGCGCCTACGGCACCCAGTTCCTCCTGCGTCACGATCTCATCGATCGGTTCTTTGGTTGGCTCAGCTTCAGTGTGATCCGCTCGGAGCGCAGCAATCCCACCGGCGGCTATCGCCTGTTCGATTTCGATCAAACCTTCGTATTCACCGCGGTCGGTTCGTATGATCTGGGTGCGGGTTTCGACATTGGCTCACGCTTCCGTTATTCGTCGGGCTATCCGCGCACGCCCGTTATAGGCGCAACCTATGACGCCCGCATCGACGGTTATGTACCGCGCTTCGGCGAGCAGAATTCGATCCGCATTCCACCCTTCTATTCGTTGGACGTGAGAGGCGCCAAGCGCTTCAAATTCGGGCAATCGATGGAGCTCGAGCTGTACTTGGATGTGCAGAACGTGACCAATCGCGGCAACCCCGAAGAGATTGCGTACAACGTCGATTACACCAAACGCTCGTACATCACCGGCTTGCCGATCTTGCCGGTGGTGGGAGGGAAGTTGTCATGGTGAAACGATTATTACGCTGGACACTGCCCTGGGCACCGCGCTGGGCTTTGTTTTGTGGGTTTGGGGCCTGCGTGCTCCCCGCGTGCCGACCGGATATCGAAGGTGGAGCCTCGCTGATCGATTCGCCGCGGGTGCTCGCGATCCGCTCACAGCCGGCTGAAGCGCGCCCTGACGACATGGTTTCCTGGTCAGCGCTCTTCGTTGGCCCCAATGGCGACGAAGATCCCGCGAATTTGGATTGGGCGCTGTGCTTGGAGCGCAAACCGCTGGCCGTCGCGGGCGAAATTTCAAGCAACTGCCTGTTGCCACGCGGGAAGGCGCTATTGGATCTAGGCGACGGCACGACAGTCACGG
>DATJEQ010000035.1:0-10581 GCA_035496495.1 Polyangiaceae bacterium | reverse complement strand
GTGGGATTTCAAGCGCGATCACTTCCTGGGCCGATTCAACAATATCGCGGTTCCAGCACAAGTGACCGATAAGATGCACCAAGCACTGCGCGACTGGTTCCATGCTTACGAGGCGGAAACCGGAATGCGCGGCTGCTAACTGCCAGTGGGATTTCAAGCGCGATCACTTCCTGGGCCGATTCAACAATATCGCGGTTCCAGCACAAGTGACCGATAAGATGCACCAATCACTGCGCGACTGGTTCCATGCTTACGAGGCGGAAACCGGAATGCGCGGCTGCTATCCGATGAGCCTACCGCCACCGATGACCCATTGAAGAACGCAAGCCAAGGAAACGCGCACAGGGGACAACCGTCGTCACGGGAAAGGAAACACAAAATGTCTGTTCGAGTGAAGATTCTGTTGGTTCTGGCTTTGGTTTTCGCTGCATTCAGTGGTTCGAATTACTGGGTGCAGGAATCTATCTTGGTGCCGAAGTTCACTGAACTCGAACGGGAGAAGTCGTCATCGCTGATGGAAAGCTGCAAGGGCGCCGTGCTGCGTGAAATCGAGGCGCTGGCCACCACAGCGCACGATTGGGGCAATTGGGACCCCCTGTATCAATACGCCGCGGACCGCAACCAACAGTTCATTGCTGACAACGTCAGCGTCTCCAACTTGGAAAGCGCTCATTTAGATTTGATCGTGATCAGCGGATTGCACGGGGAAATGATCTTCAAGTTGATTCGCCCACTGCCCGCCGCTCAAATGCGAGCGCTGGAAGTGGCGGTCCCCGAGACGATCACCGCTTCCCAATCCCAGCTCAGAGCGGGCTCCAGCGTGGTCCAAGGTATCTACATGACCGGCACTGGCCCTTTGTTCCTGGCGGCACAACCAATCACCAACAATGACGGCTCTGCGCCCAGTCGAGGCACCCTGATCATGGGTCGATTCTTCACACACGAACTGGGCCAGGATCTCTCCAAGCAGACGCACGTCCCCTTTGAATACTACGACTTACTCAACGGGTCGGTTCCCTACGAGGGGCGGTCGGCCATCGCTCGAATCGGCGACAACACCACGGTGGATACCTGGGACATTGATGCCACCCACTTGCGTGCATCCGAGCTACTGCGTGACATCGCGGGAAGGCCGGCGTTGTTGCTCACCGCGGATTTGCCCCGAGATATCACGGATCGCGGACAGGAGGCGGTGCGTTACGCGCAAATCTCTCTGCTCGCTTCCGCCGTTGTGTTCCTGATCGCAATTCTGTTCGCCATCGAGCGGGTGGTATTGGCTCGCCTGGAGCGCTTGAGCTCCGCGGTGGGCAGTATTGGGCATGATGGGTTCAACGCAACCAACGTCAAGGTCGACGGAGTGGCCGACGAAGTAGGCGCCTTGGGCCGTGACATCAATCACATGCTGGATCGACTGCACGACGCGGACACGTCACTGCGCACCAGCGAATCCCGATTTCGCGCTTTGACGGAGCTGTCACCGGTGGGAATCTTTCAAACGGATTTGCACGGGAGCGCCACGTTCGTCAATGAACGCTGGCAGCGCATGAGCGGGCTACGAGCCGCCGACGCCATTGGCCAAGGGTGGATGCGCGCCCTTCATCCCGACGACTTGCAGACCGTATTGTCTCACTGGACAGAGGCGGTGAACGCGTCCAGCGAATTCAAATTGGAATACCGTTACCGTAAGCCGTCGGGTGAGACAGTCTGGGTGGCGGGTCAAGCTGTGCCCCTGAGGGATGAATCCGGAGCAGTCACTGGATTCATCGGAACTGTGACTGATGTCTCGGCGCTAAAGGAAGTCGAAGTCCGATTGCAGCGCTTGGCGCTGTACGATGCGCTGACTGGACTGCCCAACCGAGTGCTATTGCTCGATCGCATGGAGAAAGCGCTCAGCAAGACACACCGCAGGCCGCCCTACCAATTCGCAACCATGATGTTGGATCTGGATGGGTTTAAGAAGGTGAACGACACGCTCGGTCATGAGGCGGGCGATCAAGTGCTGGTTGAGGTGGGCGCTCGGATCAATGCAGCACTGAGGCCGGGTGACACCGCAGCGCGTATGGGCGGCGACGAATTCGCGGTGCTGCTGATGAATCTGCCGAACAAAGAAGCTACCGAACAGATCAGTCAGCGAATCATTGAACGCGTGAATCAACCGATCCAAATCGGCGACGTTGAAGTCCAGGTCGGAGTGAGCATTGGCTTTGCGCTGGCAACGAGCGACTACGAGAACCCGGACGCTCTGCTGCGTGACGCCGACAAAGCGATGTTTCAAGCCAAAGCGGCGGGAAAGAACCAGTACCGCGCCTTCCAGACGGAAAAACCGGCTGAACGTCGCCTATCCGGGCGGCCCTCCGCGAGGCCTTCTGTGACGCCTTCTTGGGTGCAGTGAAAGCTAACCACGCCGCAACTAAGGCACCCACCCTACGGACAGACAGTCGCGGTGAGTGACAAGTTGTCGAAGTAGAAATTGGTGTTGTCCGCCGAGTCGGTTGAGCTCGCGATCAGGTAGTTCACCGTGCTGCCGCCCAATGCCGAGCCATCGACGGTGAACGTGAAATACTGCCAGGGCACCGTGTACTCGTCGCCGTACCAGGTCTGGAAAATACCCAACACCGAGCTGCTGACTGGATCGCCGAGAGAGAGCGCAGCGTAATCCCCTGTGCCGAGGTCGGTGCCCATCACGCCGTAATACCCCGAGGCCGTCAGCTCGACAGTACCCGAGGGAATGTAAACCTCTTCGCCCAGACCGGATTCTTCCGACGTCGCCCCACCCATCCACGCCGCTTGGTTCCCCGATTCCGGGCTGACGGAGCCCAAATTCGACGAATCACGGATCAGCGCGTATCCGCCCGATGACACCTCGATCCAAACTGTGCCGGAGCTGGTCTCCAGATCGCCGTCGGTGAGCAGCTCAAAAGTCTCACACTGCGGATTCCCGCCGCCCGCGTCCGGCGTAACCATCGAGATGTCACCGCCTGATCCCGTATCGCCAGTGCCTTGATTGCCGCTCCCGCCGCTGCCGTTGGGCCTGCTGCCGCCAGTGCTGGTACCGCCTGTAGGGTGCGTGGTGCTGCCCCCAGTGCCGGTCGTGCTGCCGCCGCTACTGGTTCCGCCCGTGCTGTGCGCAGTGCCGCCACTGCCGGTGTTGTTCTGAGTCGCGCTGTGGGTGCCGTCATCCGGCTTATCGAGCGGGGAGACCAGGCTGCAGCCTTGCGTCCCGGCAAGCGATGCCACCACCAAAGCGGCGCCCAGTGCGGCTTTGCGCTGCAGATCCAACCGACCCTCGGAAATTTTGCTGACCATAAGACCCTCAGAAGCTTTCGATCACGCTTGCACCCGCAGCGTGCTGATCAAACCAAGGCACAAACGCCGTTTTTGGTTCTTTCGGGGTGGTGAAGTAGAAGATCAACGTCGCAACGCCCGTTGCCACAGCACCCGCAGTAAGGGCCACATTGATGTTGGCCATGGTGGCCGCGTCGTTGTGCTTCTGATCACGCTCGGTGCTGGACACGCCCGTTTTGCCATTGATCGCGTCGAAGTCGCCCTTCTTTTTCAGATACAGCGCCCCGGTAACGCCCGCACCTGCTGCGAGGCCAATCGTTGCCACTCCCAAGATCACCACGGGAGCCGTCACAGGGCGGGTCATGCCCTGGTCATTCGGGGTCGCCGCAGTCGTGCTTTGGTTCGCCACAGCCGCGGGGGGCGGCTTGGCCGGTGCGGCCGCAGCGTGAAGCAGCGGGATGCTCACTGTCTGCTTGTCTGCTGAAGCGCCCACCGTCACGGAGCCGTCCCAAGGAACGCAGCCCGGCGCTGAAGCTTTGACTACGTGCTTGCCCGGATCGATGGGCACCATCACGCTCCACGCCGCACTACCCACCTCCGCCCCATCAAGCGTGACCACCAGCCCTGAAAGGCGGTTGCGCGCCGGGACATCAATTGCCACGCGCGAAAGCTTGCTGGCCAACGCGTCGCGGTGCTCTTGCGCGTAGGCCGTACGCGGCTCACCCGGAGTGCGGGACAACAATTCGTATGCCTCGGTGAATTCGGACCACGCCGTGGCCGTCTTACCCAGTTGCTCGTTGCACGAGGCGAGATTGAGCAGCGTGCCCACGCCGGCCTCCTGTTTGTAGCTCTCGGCGAATTTGGGGCACGCTTCCGCGTATTTCCCCTGCCCCACCAAGGTGCGCCCTTCCTCGTACAGCGCTTCTGCAATGCCGGATTGCGACTGAGCCACAGCCGGCCTCGCCGCACTCAACAGCAGCCCCGCAGCCAGCAGGCCGCCCAACAGCGTGGCCTCGCAACTGAGGGTGGAACCGCGCAACCCTGATCGCCGAATCGACATCTTGAGCACCCTTGTTCGCGCCCGCACATCGCCAGAACGCGCCTGTTTTCTCGTGGGATTTGTCACGGCTGTCAAGCGCCTTCGGGGCGAGCGCGCCCGCGCATTGCAGCAAGCTCATAATGAGCGCTGTGTTTGGCGCCCGCGCGAGGGTTTGCTACGCTCGCGGCCGCTATGGAGGTGCTGAACCCAGGGCAAATCTTCGCCGGCCGTTACCGAGTGCTACGGCGTTTGGCCGAAGGCGGAATGGGGGCGGTCTATGTGGCCCAACAGCAAGCCACTGAGCTGGATGTCGCCCTCAAGGTGCTATGGCCGCATATTTTGCAACGCAAAGAGGCCGTTGAGCGTTTCGCTTTAGAGGCGAAGATCTCCGCGCGCATTCGCAGCGATCACATCGTGCAGGTGTTTGACGCCGGCTTCGACCAAGAGACGAACATGCCCTTCTTGGTTATGGAGCTGCTGCGCGGAGCAACATTGCAGAATCTAGTCGAGCAGCGCGGTGCATTGCCGCCGGCTGAAGTTATCGAGCTGATCTCGCAAACGGCGCGTGGCTTGGATCGCGCGCACGCCTATCAAGACGCCGAAGGGCGCTCCGCCCCGGTGATCCACCGCGACTTGAAGCCAGATAACCTGTTCGTCGTGCGCCGCGACACCGGCGAGCCACTGGTGAAAATCTTGGACTACGGCATCGCCAAGATCTTGAGCCAATCCACCTCCCTCAGCCGAGAGATTAAAGGCACTCCGCTGTACATGGCTTATGAGCAAGCCGTGGGGCAGCCGCTTTCCCCGCAAACGGATCTGTGGGCACTGGGGCTCATCACCTATTTCGCGCTCACCGGCGAGAACTACTGGCGCAGCGCCCGCTCGCAAGATAGCGAACTGCACACGCTGATCACTGAGATCGTGGCCATGCCGTTGATCCCCGCCAGCGAACGCTTGGCAGAGCATTCACAACGCGCTTCGCTGTTGCCGCCGCAATTCGACGCCTGGTTCCAACGCTGTGTGAACCGCGAGGCGAAAGCGCGCTTCGCCAGCGCGGGTGAAGCGGCGGTGCGGCTGGCTGAGATTTTCTCCGGAGCGGTACCGTTGGTACGCAGCAAGGCTGACAGCGGCGCCTTTGACGCCACGTTGGCTCCGAATTCGGTTCACGCAGCCGCGGCGCAGTCGGCCTCGCTAGCTGCTGCTTCGCAATCGGCATCTTTTCAACCGAGTGCCGCCACTGGCGAGACGACGATGTCGCCTGCGTTCCTCACGCCGCCGCCCGACAGCCGCAAAAAGAGCGCCTTGCCCTACATCGCTGGCGTTCTCGGCGTGCTCACGCTCGGGGCACTGATCGCAATGCAAATGAAGGGTCGCACCGACGAGCCGCCCGCAGCCGCTGCAGCGGTTGCTGAACCCAAACCCGTCGCGCCGCCCACGCCGGCAGCCGCGCCCGCTGTGTTGACCGGCTCACTGCAGATCGAGCCTGTGAATGCGACCGTGACGATCAACGGCCTTTCCGCAGAGCTCGTCGACGGCAAAGTGCAGATCAAAGGCGCGGCCGGCACCGTGTTCAACGTGGACGTAACGGCCGAAGGCAATCACATCAGCCATGAGGTCAAGTTGCAGGCAGATGGCAGTGTGGAGCCTGCCAAGCTGGTCTTGGCGATCCCGGTGCCTCACGCCACTGTCGCTGCCGCCGAAGCCGCTGCCGCAGCTGCCGCAGCTGCTAAACAATCCGCCACACTCAGACTGCACGCAACGGCTAAACCCATGGCAAAGCCAGTCGCAACCAGCACCAAGCCCGCTGTCGCTGTCGCCACTGCCAAACCCGCGGCAACTGCTACGCCTGCCGCAGCCGCTCCACGTCCCGCTCCGAAATACGATCCACTCGCGGGCCCGCGGGTGCACTGAATCTATCCATTGCTGTTGGCGTTCAATTGGCCGGCGCGATGCGCAGGGTGCGGATGATGCCGGTGAAGGGGCCGCTGCTGCTGGTGGAAGTACCGATTTCGATGCGGTCGAGGGCGGTGACGTCGTACTGGGCGTTGGGCTCAGTTGTTGTCTGACTGTCGACCGTCAAAGTTGCGCCGGTTGGATCAATGATCGCCCGGACCTGATGCAGGTTGCCGTCGTTGACGGCTTGTGGGTTGGGCAGCTGCCAATTGACGGCGGTGCCTTGCAGGCCCCAGAACTGCACCGTTCCGTCTTGTGGGCGCACGAACAGATTGAGTTGCTGATCGTAGCGGGTGGCGAAATTTGCGTTGAGGATCGCTGCATCAGCAACCAGCGGCGCGGCGGGCAGCCACACTTCGGCGCTCACGTCGAATGAGGTCGCACTGGGCAAATTGCCGTTGCCGGTGGGGTACACCAAATGGTCCGCCTGTTGAATGGTACCGAAGGTGGGCAGCGGGGTGGAATACGAACGAAAGCGCATCTCGACATCTCCGATATCGATTGCAACATTGCCATCCCCCGCAAAAGCGGCAGTGCTGTCGTCAGCCAACACCGAAAGTCGCAGGTTCCCTTGCCCAGGATTCACGTCAAAGGAGAAACTCAGCCGCGAAAGGCCATTGCCCCAGGATTCGGCGCTGGTCACGAGGGTGCCCGTCGAATCCACGACGCTTGGAAGCGCGAGATCAAAGACGGCGCTCCCCACGTTGAGCACTTCGGCGCGCACACGCTTCTTGCCCTCCGCACGCGCGAAGAATGACAGCACCGCGGGGCCTTCACCCATGGGCACCGTGATTTGGACATTGTGCGCTGCAGCCGTCGCGCTGGGAGTGAGCGCGAACAAGCTATTGGCACCGGTGGGCCCCGCGGCGCCCTGAGCCGTGACGGTCAATTGCGTCGCCATCCAGTTGTCGAGCGTAAAATCCGCCGGCGCAACTAGTTGCGAACTTGCCGCTTCCACCAGCAAACCGCATGCGCGCGCGCTGTCATTCGTCGGTCGGCACACGATACGCGGCCAATCTTCACCCACTGGATGCAAGCTGCGCTCAGTGGGTGCCGCCGCCGAGGTCATATCTATGTAAGCGCCGCTCGCCCGAACTTCAGCAAAGGGCAGCGGCTCATTCGCGCCTTGGGCATAAGTTCCCACCAAGCGCGAGAAGCGTTCGCGCGCCAGATCCGTCCAGGCACCGCGCGGGCCCCACGTCGCAGCTTGCCAGCGCGCAAGTTCCGCCCAGCGCAACCGTGCTGCGCTCGCGCTGCCCAATGTCGCCGGGGCAGTCACTGCGGTGACAACAAATCCGACCGGCACTGTTGCCGCAACACCCGCGTGTCCATTGCAGAAGATCTGTGTCACCGCTTGCGTCTGATCGAACAAAGCTAGGCAATGGTGCCAAGCGTCTTGCACCAACGCAGGCGAGCTGGCCACGACTTCATTCGCCGCAGAATCGAGTGTAAAATTCAAGGTGCCGGATGCATCCAGCGCCAATTCGATGCCTCCATTCGCATCGCGTTGTGAGAGCAACACCGCGCCCGGTTCTCCCCGAAACACGACCTCCAACGCCAAGGCACCCGCGCTGGTATCTGCCCAAGTGCTCTGAGCACTGAACACAGCAGCTCCCGCGTGCGAAAGCGTCGCTCCTGGATCCGCAAACGGCGATGATTCACCCAGGCTCAGCGCGTTCACATCCGCGACATCGAATCCGGCTCCCACCCGCGCATTCCAAGTGACGGCAGTGGCGTCGTCCGCGATCAGAAAATCTGTGGGATCTGCGCCGAGCAATGGATGCGGCAATCGAGCAGGGCCCGACCCTGTAAAATTAAGCACGAATCCGCTGAGTGGTGTCGGGCCTGAATCCACAGTCGTACCCGCATCAGTGCCAGCAGCCGCCATGCCCCCGGAGGGCATACCTCCGACGCCACCTGAGCCGCCGCCCGAGGGACCGCCATCTGCTGGACAGGACCCAATCGCGTTGCACAGCGCGCCCACCACATAAGAACGCTCAGTGCACGCCCCCGACAGAAACAATGCCAGGCTGGCGCCGCACAGCATCGCGACTCTGCGTACAAGGGTTACGCAGTTCACCAGCGCACTCCCATACCGAGCTCGGCCGTGACGGTTGCGATCTCGACGCGCCTCGTCTGCACCAGACCTTGCACCACCAACTCGGGGCGTTTCAGAAAAAATCGCGACCCGAAACCCAAATTCAGAAATAGGGCGTCGTTCAAGAGCCAGCGTGCCCCGATGCTTGGCCCTAATGAATACAATGGAATTGTCGCTCCGTGCTCTTGCGCGCTGCCCTTTCCATTTGCGCGAAGCAACGTGACGCCAACGTTCGCGCAGGCAAACGGCTGTAACGGCGGCAACGTGGGCGCGAAACACCCCTGTGCCTCTCCCACGATGCTGAAGCTTCGAACATCGCCCGCAAAGCCGGCAAAGTGCGTCGAGCGCGGCAACGTCGCTTCGAATCGCGCGCCAATTTGCAACGCTGAAGGCTGGTAGGCGGCAGCCACCGCCAAAGCAGGGCCAAAACCACCCAGAGGATCCGAACCTGCCGCCAGTGCTCCCCACAATAGCGCGTGTTCCGATTTCGAGATGGGCGGTTCGACTTCGCTCACAGCAAGCGGTGGTGGAGGTGCAGGATTAGGAGCTGTTGGTTGCGCCTGTGCAGCCTCTTGTTTGCGCCGCGCAATGCCTTCCCCCAGCGTCAATGCAAGCACCAATGTCGTGGCGCGTGCCAAGCCTTCACAACTGTCCGCTTCAAGAAACCGACGACCTCGCCGTCCGTCCATCTGCGTGAACAGATCGAGGTGCCAACTGTTGCCCTCGTGCTCCACGTCGGCCTGTGCCGTCAGTGAAGGCAGCTCTGTTGTGCCCTGGTCGATATCGACGGCCTTGTTCAACTCGGCAATGACTTGTTCGCGCGTCGGGCAGCCCTCGGGGGCGCTCCAGCTGAAGTCGATGGGCAACCCAGGCGATGCCTCGCTTTCTTGAGCGCTTGCGATCGCCGGAGTTATCAGAGCAGCCGCCCCGAATAGGGCCAGCAACGCATTGTTGCGGCGGAACGGCACGGAGATGCGTACAACTTAGCACGCTTCGTGCCCGTCGTTGGGTGAACCGCGCAGCCGTTTAGTAAACTGCTTCTACTTGGCCGCGCAGCTATGAGCCACTGATTCATACCAGGGCGAATCTTGGGCCTTGAGTAGCAGCCGCGCGCCAATCTGCTGTGCCGCCTGAATTTGTCCAAGCTTGCACAAGGACAACACGCGCAGCACATCGCGCTCATTGCCCAGCTGCGAATGGGGGAAGCGTTGGGCGTGCTCATTGGCAAGCCGCAGCGCCTCTGCGCTTTGCCCTGCGCGCCAGGCGGATTGGGCCTGATGCAAGAGCGCCGCTTCCTCCGCCAGCGAGGGCTTGTTGCTCTGCACTGCGGGCGCAGTGGATTTCAGCGGGGCCTTTGGCTCAACCGCCGGCTCTGCCGTTGATTGCTCGGCTGCTGGTTCTGCCGGTGCTATCGGGGCGTCGGCAATGTGCGGCGCGGGTGCGACGCGCTGGATCTGCACGGCGCCAGCGTTCGCCGAAGACGGCGCACTCTGCTTTGAACTCATTTGCCCAACGACCACCGCAGTGCTCACCGCACCCAGCAACGCGACGGCCGCGATCTTCGCCCCCATGCTCCCGAGCAGTGTGCTGCCCACAACCTTGGCGCCGGCGCCCGCGACTTCCGCCGTTGCCGCGGCTTTCGCCACGCCCGCAGCAGTACCGGCAGCCGTCCCCGCCGCAATCGCGAGCGCTAAGCGCTCGGCCACGCGTGACTTATCGCCCTCGTCGGGAGTGCGCCCCTCACGCGCTAGAGAGACCAGCCGCCGGGCATCCGGATTCAGCTCGTTCATGTTTCCCTCCAGCGCTCTTGGGCGCGATAGCGTGCAAGGCTAGCGTTCAGGCTCATGCGCGCTGCGCGCAACCGCGTGCGCACGGTGTTGGGGTTGGTCTCCAACACTTCGGCAATTTCGTTGGCGGTCATCTCTTCTACTTCGGCCAACACAAATACATCGCGTTGCTCTTCGGGCATTTCATCCAGAAACCGATCCAAGAGCTTAGCGGCCGCAGCGGCTTCAAGCTGCTCCACCGGGGTGGGTGCGGCGGATTGCGCCGCATCGGGGTCGATCTCATTGGAAAGGATTTGATTGCGTTTGCGGCGCGAGAATTCCAGCGCCGTGTTGCGCGCGACCGCCGCGATCCAAGTGCGCAGTGAGGCACGCCCTTCAAAGGTCGGCAGCTTGCGGTGAATGACGAGAAAGGTTTCTTG
>DATJEQ010000034.1:0-3010 GCA_035496495.1 Polyangiaceae bacterium | reverse complement strand
TGAGCCGCAGCAGAGCATTCGTCACTTTGGTGTGCGCTTGAAGCTCAATCCCGTCGGGGGCGCGCTGCGCGGCAAGCGCGTCGTGGTGGTCGACGACAGCATTGTTCGCGGGACAACCAGCCGCAAGATCGTGACCATGCTGCGCGATGCCGGCGCCAAAGAGGTGCACATGCGCATCTCGAGCCCTCCCACCCAGTGGCCCTGTTATTACGGCATCGACACACCGACTCGCAACGAGCTGATTGCCGCAACGCACTCGCTGGAAGAGATCAATCAGTACATCACCAGCGATACCTTGGGTTATCTGTCGCTGCCCAGCATGCTGAAAGCGGTACGGGAAGGCCAAGTTGCCCCTCGCACCGGCAACAGCAGCGCCGCCACCAGCAGCGCCACCACCAGCAATGGCAACGGGAAATCGTTGCCCATGGCTCCCACGCCGTTGGATGAGAATTCGTTCTGTCACGCCTGCTTCAGCGGGGAATACACAATTCCCTTCGAGCACAACCCGCGACCCAAGCAAATGCGCCTGCTCGACATCTGAGGCGGGTTTCACGTGTGAGCCAGGGCGCCACGCCCCGGGGCGTCAGGCCACCCGATTGGCTATTTGGAGTTCGCTCGGGTAAACTCTATCGATGTTCGAGCGGGTGTTGCCCGAAGTGAGCATCTACGAAGTGGGGCTGCGCGATGGGCTGCAAAATGAACGCGCACTGTTGCCGTTGGCCAAGAAGAAGCTGCTGGCCGAGGCGCTCATCGGTTGTGGCCTTCGGCGCATTGAGCTGACTTCCTTCGTCTCCCCCAAGTGGATCCCCCAGCTCGCGGACGCGGAAGAGCTGGTGAACGCCGTGATTGCGCCCGTGGAGGTGATCTTCAGTGCGCTGTGCCCCAACAGCATGGGCCTTGAGCGCGCTCTGCGCACGGGCATCAAAGAGATCGCCGTATTCATGTCAGCCAGCGAAACGCACAACCAGAAGAACACGGGGCGCAGTATCGCTCGATCAATCGAAGTCTTCGAAGAATTGATCCCGCAGGCTCGCGACGCTCGCATGAAGGTGCGCGGTTACATCTCCACCGTCTGGGGTTGCCCCTATGAAGGTCGCGTCGATTTGAACAGCGCGCTGAAGATTGGTGAGCGCTTGATGAAGATCGGCTGCTATCAAATCTCGCTGGGCGACACGATTGGCGTCGGTACGCCGCGGCAGACCCATGAGATCTGTCAGGCTTTTATTGGCGCGCTGGGGACTAATTCCTTAGCGCTTCACCTGCACGATACCCGCGGCACGGCACTTTCCAACGCGCTGGTGGGGCTGGAGTGTGGCATTGGCACTTTCGATTCTTCAATTGGCGGCTTGGGCGGCTGCCCTTACGCGCCCGGCGCAGCCGGCAACGTGGCCACTGAAGACTTGGTGTTCCTGTTGGAGGGCATGGGCGTGAAAACGGGCGCCCACTTGCCCGCGCTGATCGATGCCGCTCGCTTGGCGGGACACCTTTGCGGCCGTGAATTGCCGGGGAAATTGCACAAGGCAGGGCTCAGTCATCCGCGAGGCAAGCCCAGCTAAACGTAAGCCCAGCTCGTCTCAGTCCGGATCGGTCGGGAAAAGCAACGCGCCGATATCCAGTTCTTCGCTGCTCTTCTTGGCAGGCTTCGTCTCCTCGGTCGCTTCCGGCTCAGACATCGTAAACAGATCGGAAAGTGCGTCGCGCTCTTCCTCACCGTGTAATGGCGTTACCCGATCCTCGACCCCAGAGGGTGGCTCACTGGGCACCCGCTCGCGCAGCGAAATGCCCGCGAGGCGTGAGCGCACCCCACGCAGTGGATCGCCCTTCACCGCGAGCAATGCGGGATCACTGGTCCGCGCTTTCGGGCGCTGACTCTTCATGCCCTCCTTCCACTTCGTCTTGAACGACACTGTCGGCGGTGGGTACGCGGGCCGCGCGAGCAAGTACCCCTGCACATACGGTGCGCCGGTATCGCGCACCGCCATCAATTCGTCTTCGGTCTCCACGCCTTCAACGACCACCACCGCGCCGAGCTCCGTGCACAGATCCACGAAGTAACTGAGGCGTTTTTGCTTATCCGGGTCCTTGTCGAGCGCTTGCACCAACGCGCGGTCCAACTTCACCACGTCGGGCTCGATTTCGAGCACCCGGAAAATATCCGAGTGCCCTTGCCCCAAATCGTCGACCACCAGCTTGGCACCGACACGGGAACACACGTCGCGCAGCACGCGCATCGTCAAATCCACACTGTCAAACGCCGCTGTTTCGGTGATCTCCAAATACACGTCCGAGTCGTGGTACCCAATGGGATCGTCTGGCCGCACCAACCAGCGCTCGCTCAATTCATTGGGGTGCAAATTGACGAACACCGGAACGCCGCTCATGCGCTCGAACGCCACTTCACGAATCAAGCGACCCAGTCGCCCACAGCATTCTTCGCGCTCGGCCTCTTCGAACAGCTTCATTGGGTTGCGCAGTTGAGGCACCTTGCAGCGCACCAACGCTTCGTGCGCAAAAATCTCCCCGGTCGACAGGCGCACGATGGGCTGAAAGTGCACGTCGATATCTTCATGCGTTAACGCGCCGACGAGCGAGGGACTGGCGTCAGGGCCAGCCATGACCCTGCGCGACCATCTCCTCGCCTCGTCTTTACTCACCTCACTCACCTTGGCCTGACTCACCTTGGGCACGCCTCACCGACCGCAAAGGGGCTTGGGCCGCCTCCTGCAGATCTGCACAGCATAAGGATACCACGAACCTGGGACGACAACCGAGCTAACCTACGGAAACTATTATCCTACCTTTGGGTACGTCGACGCCCCTACCCAGTAGATCGGCCAGCGCAGCCATCCCTTTACCCCAAATCGTCTCCTGGAGCCCAAATGGGCATTTTCTTGAGGTTGCGCCGCCCGCCCGGCCGCCCCAACGCCACAGCCCCCGTGTTATGCAGCCGGCATGTTTGCTGGATTTCGCTCGGGCATGCCGCTGCTGACGCTCTCCCTGGTGCTTGCGG
>DATJEQ010000033.1:0-17025 GCA_035496495.1 Polyangiaceae bacterium | reverse complement strand
AAAGAGTTGATGGCTGCAGTTGAGCCTTCGCTGGACGACGCGAACGGTCGTGTGCGCATGGCCGCGGCGCTATCGCTCAGGCGCATGGCCGTGTCGGAATCCTTCACGCCACTGTGGGCTCGCCTGACCACGACGGCGGCGCAGGATCGCGAAGCGGTTGCGGTTGCGCTTGGGGGGCCATTGAAATCCCTGCTTGAGCTGCCTGTGATGATTCAAGCAGCGAAATTGAAGGACTTGAGTCAACTTATCTCCAGCAGTCGTGGCGCCGTGCGCGACGCATTGATTGAATCCGCAAGCTTTTTGCCGGAACAATCGCTGCCACAATTCTTCGCTGCGCTACTGACTCGCAGCGCGGACAGCGCACTCAGTGCCAAAGTGGCCGAAGCGCTTGCAGGGCGTCCTCAGGCGCGCGCTATGCTCAGGAACCTCTCTGCGTCGCCAGATGCGCGTGTGCGCGCTAACGCGGTGTGGGCGTTGGGTGGCGATGGCGATCCTTCGGAAGCCAAATTCCTGCAAAACGCAGTCAGCGATGCCGATCCAGCTGTGGCTGCCAACGCAGTTGCGGCGCTTGCGCTCACGGTGCCGGCGAGCTCCGAACTCGGCAATCTGCTGTGCCGTGCGTTGAGCGACGCTCGATCCTACGTCCGCGTGAACGCGCTGGTTGGCTTGCGCCATAGCCAGCTGCGCTGCAGCGCTGGTCGCGAGTCAGCGCTGCTCCTGCGAGATCCGAGCCCTGCCGTGCGCAAAGTTGCCGCCGAATTGCTGCACAGTGTAACGGGATCAAATCCAGTGGATGACGGACGGGCTCTGGCGCGCTGCCGCCGTCACGAGGTGGACGTGGACGTGGCGCAGGCTTGCCAACAGCGGCCGGGGCAGGCGCCTCCGCGCGGCGATCGATCGAGCGAGCCCAACTCAGCCGTCACTGTCTTTGTGGTCCCCGCGGGCCTCACAGCGCCGGTGGCGAATGCGCCCTTCGCATTCGTCCGCGCAGACGGCTTTGTCCGCTGCGGTTGGACGGACAGCCGTGGCGCCGTATTTGAACCGAGTACACCCGCCGGGCGCGTCAGCCTCACGGAGCCGCCCCAAGCGTTGGAGCGGAACTAGATCCGCTCAAGCAATAGCCATCAGTGGGTGGAGCACTTCATTGCGCACAGCAAGTCCGTCGGCTTGCAGTTGCACTTGTTCACCTTCGGGGCAGCCGGTGCCGGCGCTGCGGCTGCGGGCTTGGGCTCTGCCGCTGCCGGCGCGGGAGCTGCTGCTGCCGGCTTGCTCGCCGTCGAAGTGGAGGAAGAACTCGTCTTGTGATGCACCGGCGCCGTTGGTTTGGTGAGCGCCGCCGCCGCCTTTGCTGCGGGCGCGGCCGGAGGGGGCGCAGTGCCGGTTGGCGGCGGTGCCGCGGTGGGTTCCTCTGTCTTGGCCGCCGCAGGCGCCTCCTTAACCGCTGGCGCAACGGGCACTGCCGGCTTCGTCTCTTGCGTGGTCGCAGGCGCTTCAGTGCCAGTGGCAGCGCTGCCTGCCTCGCTTCCGCTCTTCATTGCGAACACGGCCACTCCTGCGAGACCCACGATCAGGATTGCTGCGCCGATGATCATGGGGCCCTTGCCACCACGACTCGGTCGCATGTCGAGATCGCTGCCGATGTGAGAAGCACTGACGCCGCCGCCAAAGGGAGTTGCCAACGGGGCAACACTCACAACGGGAGGAGCTAGCCCGAGCGGCGAGATGCCACCGCCACCTCCAAATGGGTCGTTGCCACCCGGGGCATTGACGGCCGTGCTGAGGGCTTTCAAGTCGATCAGTCCAGAGTCGTCCCGGCTCGAAGCAGTTGCCGCACGTCGGATTGGCGCAGCCGGTGCGGCCGGAGCCGCTGCGGCAGCCGCGCCGGGGCGGGCGATTCCACCACCGCCGCCGCCACCGCCAGTGAGTGCGCTCAATGAGAACAACACCGATGACTCATTGCGAGCGCCGGTGGCTGCTGCGGCTTCCGCCATTGGCGGAGCGGGCGCGGATTCCGGCGCGCTCGTTTGAATGTCTTCTTCGCCGCCTGCGGATTCAATCCCGCCGAATAGATCTGCGGCTGCGCTGCGTTCCGAAACACTGGCGGTCGCTGCGCGCGGCGTGAACATGTCACTTCCGCCCGCGCTGCTCACTACACCCGAAGAAGCGACGCCAGCAGGGCTGATCTGTTGCAACAAAGCCGGCACATCGCCAATGCGCTGCCAGTCCGTCATGCCGTCGGACCACACGAAGGTGTCGACCGAGATCTGGCGCTGCTGGAAGGCGTTCTTCAACTGGGCAACGGTCATGGTTCGCTGATCGTTGTCGCCCATATCGACCGAGTATTCACCGGGCGCCGGCCCGACTGCGCCCAGCCCAACTTCCGTCGGTGCCGATGCCGTGGGCTCCGCGCTGGCTTCGCCGGAGGAGGTGATCAAGGGTGGAGAGACTTTGCCATCGATCACGATCGTCGTGCCGCACTTGCGGCAACGGATCTTGGCAAGCCTATCTTGAACCTTTTCGTCTGCGATCGAGTACTTGGCCGCGCAAGCGGGGCACGAGATTTTCACAGTTAGGCCTTCGTCCTTGTTTGGTCCCACAGCGAGTGTGGGCGGGTTTCCCCAATTATCTTAGGTGGGTACGTATACGCCGAGTTTGTCGATCTAACCACGGGTGATTTTTAGTCACAGTGAACTTTGGGGTGCCCCCGCTCGGATGCCGATCATGCAATCTAAATATTTAATATTGCTTGTGTTTTTATGTTCAAGCCGGCCTCAGGGTTAGCCCATAGCGTCGAGTGCGAAGTCCAGCGCGTCTAGCCGAGCTTGCAGCTGCGGGTTGCCACCGTCCTTGGAGATCGCTTCAAGCAACAGCTTGCGAGCGCCGCGCAGGTCGCCTTCGGAGATACTGCGATCCGCATTCATGGCGCACAGCCGCGCCGCAGGGCTGCGACACAGATCTACTAGAGACTGAACTTGGGCTGCACGCGGCGCAGCTTGGCTCATCATGGGAAGGGGGGCCTTGGGCGGCGCGGGAGCAGCAACGCCCGCGCGCAGCTGCCCTTGCGCGAGCTTCATGTCGTAATCGCTACGCGCTCTCGCGTCACGCAGCACCTTGTACGCCTCCACACCGCGCACGAAAATCTTCTGCGAAAGCTGCTCAAGCGCCTCACTAAAATCGCGATAGCGATCCGGATGGAAGGAGAGCGCAAAGCGGTGAAACGCGAGTCTTACTTCCTGCGCCGAAGCGTTGCGCGCGATACCGAGCAGCGCGTAATAGTTGAGCCTGTCTAAGACTTTCGACCACGCATGCAGGGAAGCGAGCAGTTGCTGCTCTTGGTCACTCATGACACCGACAGCCTCGTTTGGCGTTCTGCGAGGGCCGCGACGTTGTCGGCATCGGTCACTCCGAGCAGGCGCAGCCGTACGCGGGCTTGGCGATTGGTTGCCAGATCGGTCGCGCCTACTTGGAGCATGCCATTGGCATCGAGCTCGAAATGGATGCGCACTTGGCTCTTGCCGCGCGGCTTTGGTTCCAGGCCGGTCAACTCCACTTCGCCTAAGCAAGTGTTCTCGGCAAATGTTCCGGACTCTCCTTGGCACACGCGCACCACGACTTTGGTCTGCTGATCTTGGGTGGTGATAAACACACGCGACTCTTCGCTGGGCACCGGGCTGTTGCGCCCGATCAGGCGATCACAGTAGCCGCCCAGTGTTTCCACCGAGAGGCTCAGCGGTGTCACGTCGACCAGCAGCGGGGGCGTCACCGAAGGCGGCCGGCCCGAGTCCGATACTGCGGCGGTGGGGCCGGGCCCCACGGCCACGCGCGAGGGCAATGGAGTGAAACCACTTTGCTCCGCGGGCGCTATCGAGCGTTGGGGGCGCGCTGCTTGCGCGTACAGTTCAGGCACGGCGCTGTCCGTTTGCGGATCGAATTGCAGCTCCATGTCGTCGAGCAGCGGCGCACCAGCCCAGTCGTCTGCTGCTGAAGTCTTGCGCGGTAAAGTTGAAACGGTGCTGGTGTCCAATTCCGGAATCGCCGGTACTGACGGAGGATCGCCCCCGGGAACGCTGGAGGCGCGCGAACTCTCCTTGGGGAACATGGAGGAAGATTCCTTTGCGGAACCAGTCCCGGAATCCTTGGGAAACATGGACGGCCCGCGATCCGGCCCGGGCGGCAACGCCGAACGTCGTGAATAGGGCGCAGCGCTGCCGCGCGTGCCGTCGAGCGCAGCGGCTTGTACGGCAGCGCCCATGGCCACGATTTGATCGGGGTTGGCACTTTCACGCACGGGCACTCCGAAGAACAATTCAACGTTGCGTTTGACTAACGGCGAGCGCGTGGAACCACCGACTAACAACACTTGGTTGAGTTCCTGCGGCGCAACGCCAGCCAACGCGAGCGCTTGCTTGCACACCTCCAACGTCGAGGCGATCAGCGGTGTCATCAGCTGGTCCAGCTCGGCGCGCGTGAAGCTGAAATCAACACCCACCCAATTGCCCGGCTTCTTCTCGGCGACGGCAGGCAAGTGCTCGCTGAAGGTCTCTCGCTCGGTGAGCGCCATTTTCACGCGCTCCGCCGCAGCGCGCAGGCGTTCTTTGGAGATCTGCCGCGCGCGCGGGTCAACGCCGTGCGTGCCCTGCACCACTTCTGCAATGCGGTCGGCAATGGCAGCATCAATGTCGTCGCCGCCCAAGAAGGTATCGCCCGCGGTGGCGAGCACCTCGACGACTTTGCCGTTCAGATCCAAAACAGTTAAATCGAAAGTACCACCGCCGAAATCGTACACCGCGATGCGCTCATGACCCTGGCGCCCTAAGCCGTAAGCAAGAGCGGCCGCCGTGGGTTCATTGAGCAAGCGCATCACTTCCAGCCCAGCGACTCTGCCGGCAACTTTGGTTGCTGCGCGCTGCAAGTCGTTGAAGTTGGCCGGCACCGTGATCACCGCCCGCTGCACCGTGGTACCCAGTGAAGCCTCGGCAACCATCTTCGCCTTGCGCAAAACAAACGCGCTGATCTCAGGCAAGGTGAAAGTTTGCCCGGCGGCCGCCACCAAGGTGGCTTTCCCGGGGCCTTCCTGCAAATCGAACGGGAAGCGCTTGCGCGCGAGCTGCACTTCGTCGCAATCCCAAGGCCGACCGATCAGGCGCTTGACCGAGAACACTGTATCTTTCGGATCCAACATGCGGCGGCCGCGGGCCGCTTCGCCCACAACGACTTGCCCGCTGTTGCTAAACCAAACGACAGACGGAATCAGCGCACGCCCTTCGTCAGTGATGACCCGCGGGGTGGTGTCTGTCAGGGTTGCAACGACGGTGTTGGTCGTTCCCAGATCGATCCCGACGACTTGTGACATGCAGTTAGACCTGCCTGATGTTTGGGGGTTAGGGGGTCAGCTCGGACAACGCCGCATCGTACCAGCGATTGACTGTTCCTGAAAACGGCCACATCCAGCCATAGTCGGGCCCGGTGAAACGGCGGATAATGTGCGCCCGCAAGCCGTTGTCGCATGCAGCTTCGAAGCCCTTGAGCTCACAGGTGGCGCGCAAGGTCTCCGTGTAGGCCTCCCATTCGATGCGCGCACGTCCGTAGGCCAGGCCCAGCGGAAAGAACGGTATCAGGTACAAGAAGGTCATGCCAATGGTGCCTAATCTGCGGCGTTGTCGCAAATGCACGCGCTCGTGGCGGAGCAAGATTGCGCGGTCGACCTGCGTCATGGAATCCCAAGTGGGCGGCACGTAAAGCGTATCGCCAATCACGGTGTGGTAGTGGGTGAGATAAGTGCGTTGGCCACCCAAAGTGACGATGCGCAGTAACAGGTCGATCACCTTCGACAGCACGCTGTGCTCTTTGGGCACAATGCGAAACTTGGGAAACTCCTCGATGACGGCTTGCAAGATCGCCGTGCCCGGCCCTTCAGCGGGCGCAGTGCCGATGCTCATGGAGCTGTTGCTCATGGAGCCGTGCTCTGCCAAGGTTCGATCAGTTGCCCCGCGCTGATTAGGCGACCATTGACCAAATCCGCTGCGGGCATGACTTTCTTGCCTTCGGGTTGTGCGAACAGGATCTTGAAGCTTCCAGGGTTCGCCTGCACCAGAATTCCATTCTTGTCCGCCAGCACAACGCGGCCCGCTTCACCGCTCGATTGCTCTTCGGCAACTTCGGCTCGCAGGATTTTTAGCAATTTGCCAGAAACCGCCGCGCGGGCGCCGGGCTTGGAAGAAAGCCCGCGGATTTGATTCACGACCTGGCGTGCAGGCTGGGCGCAGCGCAGGGCGAGGTGTTCTGCTTTCAGTGGCGGAGCAAAAGTGGCGTGCGCTTCATCTTGCGGGGTCGCAGTCAATTCGCAGCGCACGGCACGGGGCAAGTCTTCTTTGACAATCAACGCCGCGAGAGCCGCCATTTGTTCGCTCAGTGAATCGGCATCGGTGCTTGCTGTGATGGGGAGCTTGCGCATCGTGTACACCGGCCCGGTGTCGAGCCCGACGTCCATTTGCATCAACGACATACCGGTTTCGCTCTCGCCGTTGATCAGCGCCCAGTTGATGGGGGCCGCTCCGCGGTAGTGCGGTAGCAACGACGCGTGCAGGTTCATGCAGCCGCGCTTGGGAGCGTTCAGCACTTCCACGGGCAGGATGCGTCCATATGCAAGGACGACTGCGACGTCAGCGTGCAGCGCGCTGAGCCAGCTTTCGAGTTCGCCCGTGCGCACTTTGAGCGGCTGGTAAACGGGCAGCCCCAGTCGCTCCGCGACCTGCTTCACCTCCGGCGAACTCAGCTTCATGCCGCGACCCTTGGGGCGATCCGGCTGACAGACCACGCCGCACACATCACTGCAGCCGGCTAACGCCTCAAGCGCCGGAACCGCGATCGCCGGTGTGCCAAAAAATACGGTCCGCACTATAGCTAGATAATTGCCCCGCTGCCTGACGGCTAGCGCCTGAACAATCTCGCCCTGCGTGGCGCGCCCAACGCCCGAACCCGCCGTTGGGCCGGAAAGGGCATGCTCAGTTAAGAGAGTTGTTGTGGAGAGCTTGACCGCTCGCGATTAAGGTCACAAGTAGAAGGGATGCCGCTAGCCGGCAGTACTTGAGGTGAACATGAGCGACCGAAAGAAGCCCGCCCCTACGCAAGTTGCACCGCCCACTGAAGAAGATCTCAAGTTCGGTGACGAGCTTGCGGTGTTGCCTATTCGCAATGCCGTCCTTTTCCCAGGTGCCGTGGCGCCGTTTGACGTCGGCCGCGAGAAATCCGTGGCGCTGGTAGAAGAGGTGCACAACCAGCAATCGCCCGTGATCGCGATCTTCGCTCAACGGGACCCAGCGACGGATGACCCCGACGGTACCGATTTGTACCCCATCGGGTGCGCGGCGCGCGTGCTCAAGGCGCTCAAGCACAGCTCGGGCAATTATTCCCTGATTTTGCAGGGGCTCACCCGCATTCGCCTGAGCGAGGTGACGCAAACGACGCCATTCTTGCGCGCCAAAATCCAGAAAGTGGTGTCGCCCACGGCGGAAGACGTCGAGGCGGAAGCTTTGGCAATGAGCCTGCGCGACGTGGCGAAGCAAGTGATCCAGCTGATGCCGGAGCTGCCCCGCGAAGCGGCTTCGCTGATCGATTCGATTCAAGCGCCGGGCGCACTGGCGGATTTAGTGGCCGCTAATCTCGACGCGCCGGTGGAAGACAAGGCGCAGCTGATCGAGACGATCGACGTCAAAGAACGCATTCGCAAAGTGTTGCGGCTTTTGACCCGACAACTCGAGATCTTGAAGATGCGCGAACGCATCAATTCCCAGATCAAAGAGGAAATGGGGAAGAATCAGCGCGAATACGTGCTGCGCCAACAGCTCAAAGCGATCAAAGAAGAGCTGGGCGAGGACGAGGGCGATCAAGGCGATCTCGACGGCCTAGAAGAGCGCATTGCCAAGGCTGAGCTGCCCGGTGAGGCAGATCAAGTCGCGCGCAAGCAGCTCAAGCGCTTGCGTACCATGCAAGTGGGCAGCGCCGAGTACACCGTGGTGCGCACCTATTTGGATTGGATTTTGGACATCCCGTGGAGCCACTCCACAGACGACAACATGGACATTGCCGAAGTGCGCAAAGTCCTGGATGAAGATCACTACGGCCTGGAAAAGGTGAAAAAGCGCATTGTGGAGTACCTGGCAGTGCGCAAGCTCAAGAAGGATAAGAAAGGCCCTATTCTGTGCCTACTGGGGCCTCCCGGTGTGGGCAAGACGTCACTGGGTAAGAGCATTGCCCGCGCCTTGGGGCGGAAGTTTGTGCGCGTGTCGCTGGGTGGCGTGCACGACGAAGCGGCCATTCGCGGTCATCGGCGTACGTATGTCGGCGCGCTCCCGGGTCAGATCATTCAGGGCATGAAAAAGGGCGGCACCGTGAACCCAGTGTTCATGATGGATGAGGTCGACAAGATCGGTCACGATTTCCGTGGCGATCCCAGCGCGGCGTTGCTGGAAGTGCTCGATCCCGAGCAGAATAACACCTTCGCCGATCATTATTTGGAGATCCCGTACGATCTTTCCAAGGTGATGTTCGTTGCCACAGCGAATATTGCGGATCCGATTCCACCGCCCTTGCGCGATCGCATGGAGATCCTGGATTTGCCGGGTTACACGCGGCGCGAAAAGCTGGCGATTGCGCGGCAGCATTTGATTCCCAAGCAATTGGACGAGCACGGGCTGACCAGCGAGCAACTGCAGTTCACCGATGAGGCCATTGAAGAGGTGATCGAGCGTTATACTCGCGAGGCGGGTGTGCGTTCGCTGGAGCGTCAGATCGCCAGCGTGATCCGCGGTGTTGCCGTGAAAGTTGCCGAGGGCGACGCTAGCAATCGCGTGATCAAGAACGAGGAAGATCTGCGCGAATTCTTGGGTGCCACCAAGTACACCAGTGAGGTGGCCGAGCGCACCGCTGAAACGGGTGTTGCCACAGGCCTTGCGTGGACCAGCGCAGGCGGCGAAATTCTTTTCATCGAAGCGACGCGCATGTTCGGCAGTGGCAAGTTGCAGCTGACAGGTCAATTGGGCGACGTGATGAAGGAAAGCGCGCACGCTGCCCTGAGCTATGTGCGGAGTAACGCCGGCAAGTACGGAATATCTAAGGATTTTCTGGAAAAGAGCGACGTGCACATTCACATTCCCGCCGGCGCAATGCCCAAGGATGGCCCCAGTGCCGGCATCACCATGTTGACCTCACTGGTCAGCTTGCTGACTGGGATCCGCGTGCGCCACGACGTGGCCATGACTGGTGAAATCTCGCTGCGCGGCCGTGTGCTACCGATTGGCGGCTTCAAAGAGAAGACGCTGGCCGCTCATCGCGCGGGGATCAAGCGCATCATTTTCCCCGAGCGCAACAAGCCGGATCTGGAAGAGGTGCCCAAGGAAATTCGCGACGAACTGGAGTTCGTGCCGGTGACTGGCCTGGAAGAGGTGATCCGCGCCGCACTCGAGCGCGAACCGCAGCCTTCTCAAGAATGGCTCGATGAAATGGCCGCCAGAGAAGCCAAAGAAGCCATCGTCACGCCGTCTAACTGATCGTCGATGCCTGACTGAGGGCTGCGTGACTGGGGGGCGCTGTGACCGACGTCGCTGAGCTTCCGAGTTGGCCTGCGGCCGAGCGCAATAAGCAGCCAATTTTGGACGTGCTGCTGCGCGTGCTGCCAGCGAGCGGGTTGGTACTGGAAGTGGCATCGGCGACGGGGCAACACGCGGAGCACTTTGCGCGATCGCTGCCTAATTTGACTTGGCAAGTGAGTGACTTCGATTCGGAACACCTCGCGACTCTGGCGGAACGCGTGCGTCGCGCCGCGCTGCCGAACTTATTGCCGCCGGTGCAGCTCGATGTGACTCAAGATCCGTGGCCCATCGCGCGCGCGGACGCGATTTACAACGCGAACATGATCCACATCAGCCCATGGGAAGTGACGCTGGGGCTGTTCCAGGGCGCAGCGCGGCTGCTTCAGCCCGGGGCGCCGCTCATTACTTACGGGCCCTACGCTGTGGACGGCAAGCACATTTCCGACAGCAACCGCACGTTCGATGAGTCCCTCAAAGCGCGCAACGCCACTTGGGGCGTTCGCGACGTCAGCGAAGTCAGAGCCGTTGCCGCGCAGAACGGCTTCACTCTGGAAGAGCGGGTGCTCATGCCCGCGAATAATTTCACGCTGATCTGGCGCAAGGTCTGAGGCAAGATAGGTTCTTCGCCAACTGCCGTGAAACGGGGGGAAGCGCTGTGGTACCGTTGCGGGGGCTCACCCATGCGCTGTTGGAGTTTGATTTGCGGGTGTTTATTGCTTCTCGGTTGCGAGCGGGGGGCAAAATCTAAGCAAACCGCGGAATCCAAAGAAGCGACGGTGGCCGTTGCTCAGGCGCGTGCGGCGGCACAGAAGCAGGATGAGGCGACGGACTCCTGCGCCAAAGCGATTGAGGCTGTCCTGCAGCAGCCCGCGCTTGCGGGTGATGCCAACTTTGAAGCGGTGAGGGAGGAGCTGCTGGCCCGCGCAAAAGCGAGGCCGGTGTTCTTCTTGAGGGCGCCACAACAGAGCACGCACACGCCGCTCGCGGGGCCTTATTGGAAGGCGTTTGAGCAAGTGAAGGATTCGGTTGTCAGCTTCGCTACCGCATATCCGTTTTTGAGCGGGCGCCCGGAAGTGGCTCGTCAGATCTTCTTGCGAGAGGGGTATCTCTTTGCGGACACGGTACAGCTTGCCATTGGGCTCGCGAACGCGGTGCACCTGGAGGATCTGTTCAACGACAAACACCTCTTTATCCATCGCGGTGGCGAGGTGTTGGAAGCGGAGCTTCATTCGGAGGCCGGCTCGCCCGTTTACCGCTACACCAACGGCGAGGAGGAAGGACAGAAAGCGACGTTGCTGTTGCTGGATCGAGTGAGTGCAGATCGCGCCACATTGGCGGAGCCGCTGCACCGCGATTTCAGCATGGTGCAAGCGACGCTCGGCTTCGATCGCTTGGAGGTTGAGTATTTAACGGCCGCGGCGGTCGTAGCGCACTTACATTACGGCACAGCAGTCGTACGCACCTTGCTGAAACACGAAGGCGAGGGGAGGCTGGGGTTACAATGTGAGATCCTCGCCGCCAGTGATGCCCAACAGGTGCAAGCGGTGCGCTCGCGCAATGTGCAGCGCAGTCAGGTGATGGTCCAACTGCACAAAACGATTCTGACCCAGATCGCAGAATCGCTGCCCTTCGATGAACCGAAGACAGAATTTGGGCAGGAGGACGGTAAGCTGCGCCAGGAATGGAACTGGGCTTATCGCTTTGGGCGTTCGTCCTTCGAATACAACGACGATAAGTACCGCGTGTTCGATCCACAGGGTCGCCCGCGGGTGCCGCAGGTGTGCATCGATTTTATCACCGACACCTTGGAGCGTTCCAGTGGCACCTGGTATCGCCCGCGCGGGGAGCCCCGTGAACGGGTCATTGGGCGCCTGGATTTGAATGGCTTCGGCATTGAGAATCGCCGCAACATCGAGAGTTTCATTGCTTTTGCAGGCGAGCACCCGCAGTGGTTCACGGTGCACAACTTGCCCGCTGTGCAGCGGGTGCCCTTTCGGCAGCGCGCCGCGTTCATCGATTCACTGAAACAGCACCGCTCTGATTTTCAACCCGGCGACATCGTCGTGATCTTGGGGCTGCGGGATGACGACAAAGAGCACTACCACTCCTTCTTCGTCTACGACGTCGACCCAGTGACGCAGATGCCGATCTGGCTTGCCAGCAATGCCGGTCGTCCGCGGGTGCGCGTGTGGGAAAACGAACTGATGAGTGCCCCCAAACGCAGTATCAAGACGGTGATCCGGCCACGCCTGGATTGGTTGGCCTCCGTGTTGTTGCCAGAAAATACGCAATGAATATCAATAGTTATATGTCATTAGCGGGGGAATTTTGCACCCGACTGGGGCAGCGGTTGTGCTATTGAGCCCTCGCAATTCTTGGCGGAGGGCCCAGTGGGCGATTCGAAGCGCGTTGTCAAAATAGCCTTGCTCGGTTGCGGAACCGTGGGCGGCGGAGTGATTCGCCTGCTCAAGGAGAACGCTGCGCACCTGGCCACCCAGGTGGGCGCCCCCATCGAGGTCAAGCGCGTGTTGGTGCGTCAGGGGAACAAACAGCGGGTGCCCGAGTGCGATCCAAGTTGGCTCACCACCGACGCCAATGCCGTCTTCGACGACCCTGAGATCGATCTGTTCGTGGAAGTGATGGGCGGCGAAGAGCCAGCCAAGACTTACATTGAGCGCGCGCTCAGTCTGAAGAAGGGTGTCGTTTCCGCCAACAAGATGCTGCTCGCTCGGCATGGCACCGCGCTGCTGGCTAAAGCGCGGTCTGTCGGCGTGGATCTGGCCTTTGAAGCGTCAGTGGGCGGCGGCATTCCCATCATTCGCACGCTGCGTGAGGGGCTCACTGGCGAGCGCGTGCTGAGCATCCACGGCATCCTCAACGGCACCTGCAACTACATTTTGACCCGCATGAAAGCCGAGGGCGCACCCTTTGGTGACGTTCTCAAAGACGCGCAGCGCCTGGGCTATGCAGAAGCGGAGCCCAGTCTGGATGTCGACGGTCACGACGCGACGCAAAAGCTAGTCGTGCTCAGCATGTTGGCCTTCGGTGCGCAGATTGACGACAAGAAAGTCCATGTAGAAGGCATCCGCGAAATCGACGAACTCGATTTCCTATTTGCGGATCGTTTTGGGTTCACGATTAAGCACCTGGCGATTGGCATTGAGCGCGGCGAGAAGTTGGAGCTACGCGCTCACCCCGCGATGGTGCCCCGCAGCAGCGTGATGGCGAACATCCACGATGTGTTGAACGGCGTGTTCATTCGCGGTGCTGCTTTGGGCCCGTGCCTGTTGATGGGGCCCGGCGCGGGGGCCCTACCCACCGCGGTGAGCGTGCTGGCCGACATTGTCGACGTGGCGCGCTCGAGTCGGGAAGGGAGCCCGGGGCTCTCCACGCGCGCGATTCAACCGAAGCCGCGAGAGCTAGTGAGTATGACGGAGGTCGTCTCGCGTTACTACTTGCGCTTCGATGTGAAGGACGAGCCGGGCGTACTGGCTCACATTGCGACGGCGCTTTCGCAACAAGGCGTGAGCGTGGAGCAAATGGTCCAACAAGGACGCGGCGCAGCGGGTGCGGCCGTGCCCGTGGTGATCATCACTCACCACTGTCGCGAGGGCGCGGTGTACGAAGCGCTGGCTCAAGTGAAGCAAGCGAATTTCCTACGGGTTCCTCCGCGGTTGATTCGCATTGAAGACGTTTGACCAGAATGACTTCCGCCGTTGAGGGAGCAATCGACACCACGGCGCCACTCGGCGTGTTCGATTCCGGTTTGGGGGGGCTGACGGTCGTACACGCGCTGCGCGCCGCGGTTCCCGCCGAGAGCATTGTGTACTTGGGCGACACCGCGCGAGTTCCTTACGGCACGCGTTCCGCAGAGACGGTGATCAACTACGCGCTTGGGTGTTCGCGCCTGCTGCTCGACCGCGGTGTTAAATCGCTGGTGATCGCTTGCAATACAGTAAGCGCCGTGGCGCTCGATATGTTGCGCGCTGAGTTTGACGTGCCAGTGATCGGCGTGGTGGAACCTGGCGCGCAAGCGGCGTGCGCTGCTGCTGCCAAGATCGGCAATCAGCAGAGCGGTGCAGTAAAGATTGGCGTTCTAGGAACGCAGAGCACGATCGCCTCTGGGGCTTACACGCGCGCAGTCAGTCAATTCTCAACGCGGTTCGAAGTCATCAGCCGCGCAGCGCCGTTGCTGGTTCCGTTGGTGGAGGAAGGCTGGGTTACGGGGCAAGTGCCGCGTCTTGCCGTTGAACGCTATTTGACGCCATTGATCGAAGCCGGGATCAGCGTGTTGGTACTGGGTTGTACGCACTATCCGTTACTCAGAGGAATGATCACTGAGGTTGCCAGGGAGTTGGCGGGCAAGGAGATCCTGGTGGTTGACGGCGCGATGGCAACCGCGACGGCCGTGCAGGCGCTGCTGACGGATCGCAACCTCAAAGCGCCGTCAGGTGCGGGAACACTGGAGCTGCTCGTCACGGACTTGCCCGCAAGTTTTGCGGATTCCGCCACGCGTTTCTTGGGGGAACAAGTGGGTGAAGTCACTCAGGTGGATTTGGGCGCACCACGTCGGGTTGGCTGAGACCGACCAATTTTGTCCTTAATTGCAGGCGATTGTCTGGCCCCAAACTTGACAAAAAATTTGGGAACAGTGAATAAGCGTACTACTCGGGGGAGCCCTCGGATGCTGACGGCCCGTCCACAAGCCAGTAACCTGAAGGAATAATGCATGGTTTCCCATAGCAAATTCGCAAAATCCCTAGGCCTTTCCCTCGTTGTACTGGGTGTGAGTTCCAGTGCGGTAGCCCAGCAGAGCGTGTCGCTCAGCGCGTCCACGAGCGACGGTGGCAATGCCTCGGCTAGTGGCGGCGACAGTGTTGCCCCAGCGCCGAGTGCGGATTTGGGGCAGGCTCCCCTTGAGCTCGGTTTGTTCGGAGGCGCATTTTTTTCGCCTGCCTCGCATGACATCTACAGCACGACCCACGAAGCGTTCACTTCGCCCGCCCTTGAGCTGGGCGGACGAATTGGTGTTTATCCGCTCTCGTTCTTGGGGCTTGAGGTCGAGGCAGCGGGCATGCCCACCACCACCAAGACGACCGACGTGAAGGCGGGGTTCTGGGCAGTGCGCGGGCACCTTATCGGGCAAGCGCGCATGGGCAGTAGCTTCGGATTGTTCGCGCTGGCAGGCGCGGGTGGGCTTTCCGCAGGCAGTACCGTGACCGGGACGGATGCGGATCTGGTCTACCATTTTGGTGTTGGTGCGAAGCTTGGGCTGGACGACATGCTCGGGTTGCGGCTCGATCTGCGCGACACGCTGGGTCAAAAATTTCAAGCGTCGCGCACGACGCCCACACACTTCCCAGAAGTTCTGCTGGGTCTCACGTTTGGCGTGCGCAAGCCGGTTGTGGCGCCTCCGCCTCCGCCACCTCCGCCACCGGATGCGGACGGCGATGGAATCGCAGACGACAATGACGCCTGCAAAAACGATGCGGGCCCTGCCCCCGACGGTTGTCCCGACAGCGACGGCGACGGTTTAATGGACAACAAGGATGCGTGCCCCAAAGAGGCGGGCTCGGCGCCCTGCGGTTGTCCTCCTCGCGATAAGGACGGCGACAAGGTGATCGACGAGCTCGACAAGTGTCCGGACGTTGCCGGCCCTGTCGAAGGGTGCCCCGATCCAGATTCGGATCACGACGGCGTGCTCGGCGCTGCCGACAAGTGTCCGGATAAGCCCGAAACCCTCAACGGCTTCGAGGACGACGACGGCTGCCCCGATCAAATCCCAGAGAAGGTGAAGAAGTTTACCGGTGTGATCCGCGGCATCGAATTCGACAAGGACGCGGACACGATCCGCCCCATTTCCACCTCGACGCTGGACAACGCCGCGTTGGTGTTGGGCGAATTCCCCTCGCTGCGCGTCTTGATCAGTGGCCACACGGATACGGACGGAACGCGCGAACACAACTTGGATCTCTCCGCACGCCGTGCCGCCTCTGTGAAAGCCTACTTCGTGGGCAAGGGCATTGACGGCAGCCGTATTGAAACGCGGGGAGCGGGCCCAGACGAACCGATTGCCGACAACAAGACCAAGGCCGGAAAGCAAAAGAACCGGCGCATTGAGTTCAAGCTTCTGGAAGGCGCAGCGCCCTCGAAGGCGCCCAGTACTGATGCACCCGCAGCACCCGCAGCTCCCGCTCCAGCGGCTCCCGGCACCCCTAAGACGGATGTGCCGAGTCAGGGAGGTGCGAAGTGAATCCCTCAATCGTCAGGCCCTCAATCATTAGGAACGTTCCCATGACGCGATTTCGTTGCCTGAGTTTCATCTCTCTGGTCGCCCTGTCGTTCGTGCCTGTCGTGGCACACGCGCAGGACGAGCCCAAGAGCTTGCTCTCGGGAAAGACCGCGACCAAAGGCTCCGAAGATGTCGCCACTACGGGCTTTGAAGCAGCGGCCAAAGCCGATGACGCAGTGGCCGATCAACTTGAACTCAAGATTTCTGCCGGTGGCATGGGTACCGGGGGAAATGCGGAATCGCTGGCCCTCACGAGCTCCAGCAAGCTGCATTACCGTCACGAGCAAAATCAACTCAGTTCCGCGCTGGTTGGCAACTACGGCCGCGCTCGCTCGGCGGGCAGCGCTTCAACCCAAACGAACGTCGAAAATTTGCAGGGAAAAATTCGGTACGATCGTTTCATTACCAAGCGCGTGGCCTTGTTTGTGGGCGTCTCTGGCCTGACTAACCGTTTCCTGGGTTTGGATTTCCGACTGAATCTCGACCCTGGTCTGGCCTACTATTTCGTCGAGGAAGCGAAACATCGGGCCTGGGGCGAAATCGGTTACGATCTACAGTACGATCTGCGCCGCGACGACGCGATTGCAGCATCGATTGCCAGTGGCGCGCCGCTCAGCAAATCCGACTTGAGTCACAATGGCCGGCTGTTCTTCGGTTACGAGAATAGCCTGAGCGATACCTTTGCACTCGATACCGGCCTCGAATATTTGCAGCGCCTGTCGAAGACAGAGGATTGGCGTCTGAACTGGGATTTGGGGCTGACCTCGAACATTGCCGGCAACCTCTCGATTGCCACCACGTTCAACGTGCGCTTCGATCACAACCCGCTGCCTGGTATCAAGAAAACTGATTACATGAGCGCAGTGAGTTTGGTGTACCAGTTGCTTTAGAATCCTGCGTCGAAGGAGCCAGCGGCGATCAGCGAAAGCGATCCTCGACCATGGCGATCAGATCTGCACCGAGGCGAAAGCGTCCGGAGTCAAGCAGCCAGCGCTCAAGCATGGCGTGGTGGTGGACTTGAACGACACGCCGGTTGCCGTCTGAGTTGATTCTAACAATGAACCCGCGATAACCCAGCGCCGCACGTTGGGTGCTGATGGGAGCAGCTGGCAGCAGCGAGAGCAAAGTCTCAGCGCTGGCTCG
>DATJEQ010000032.1:0-7275 GCA_035496495.1 Polyangiaceae bacterium | reverse complement strand
AGCCAGCCCGTCGCTCCGTTCGTTGGTTACCAGGAGTCGCCTGTGGCGCTGTTTGGCAGCAACGTCTTTGGCCTCACCGCCATGAAAGATCACCTGCCGAAGGAGGTCTTTAAGTCGCTCAAGCGCACGATTGAGAAGAACGAGCCTCTCAACCCCGCGGTTGCCGATGTGGTGGCTTCGGCCATGCGTGAATGGGCCTCGGCCAAGGGCGCAACCCACTTCGCTCACCTCTTCTACCCGCTCACCGGCGCGATGGCAGAGAAGCACGATTCTTTCCTGTCGCCCGACAGCGATGGCACCGCGATCAGCGAGTTCTCAGGGAAGCTGTTGGTGCAGGGCGAGCCGGATGCGTCCAGCTTCCCTCACGGCGGCATTCGTCAGACGGCCGAAGCGCGCGGCTACACCGCATGGGACGTCACCAGCCCCGCATTCGTGATCGATACCACGTTGTACATTCCCACCGCGTTCGTGTCGTGGACGGGTGAAGCGCTGGATAAGAAGGTGCCCCTGCTGCGTTCGCAGCAAGCACTCAACAAGCACGCCACCCGCATCTTGAAGCTGTTCGGCCACGAGAAGACTGCCCCGGTGACCGCATTCGCCGGCCCCGAGCAGGAGTACTTCCTGATCGACCGCCGCTTATTCATGCTCAGGCCCGATTTGCTGAACGCAGGCCGCACGCTTTTTGGCGCTGCGCCGCCGCGCGGTCAGGAGTTCGAAGATCTGTACTTCGGCGTCATCCCTGAACGCGTCATCGGCTACATGGTCGAGTTAGAGAAGGAGCTGTTCAAGCTCGGCGTGCCCGTGAAGACCCGCCACAATGAGGTGGCTCCGGCTCAGTTCGAGGTGGCTCCGGTGTACGAAGCTGCCAACCTGGCCTCAGATCATCAACAGATGATCATGGCCATGATGCGCAAGATCGCATTGCGCCACGGCTTCGAATGCCTCACCCACGAGAAGCCCTTCGCGGGCGTCAACGGCTCAGGCAAGCACGTGAACTTCTCGTTCGGCAACGCCACTCAGGGTAACTTCCTTGATCCCGGCGAGACGCCCCACGAGAACGCGCAATTCCTGGTGTTCTGCGCCGGCGTGATGCGCGCCGTGCACAAGAACAGCGGCCTGCTGCGTGCGTCGATTGCCTCTGCGCACAACGACCACCGCTTGGGTGCAAACGAAGCACCGCCAGCGATTCTGTCGGTGTTCCTCGGCGAGCAGTTGGCCGACATCTTCGACCAGATCAAGGCCGGCAATGCCAAGTCGTCCAAGGTCAAGGGAATGATGGAAATCGGTGTCGACACGCTTCCGAAGTTGCCGAAGGACGCGGGCGACCGCAACCGCACCAGCCCGTTCGCCTTCACCGGAAATCGCTTCGAATTCCGCGCTGTGGGTGGCGGTCAATCGATCGCTGGGCCCTTGATTGCGCTCAATACCGCCATCGCCGACGCGCTGGATTACATGGCCGGCAAGTTGGAGAGCGCCGTGGGCTCCGGCAAGACACTCAACGCCGCAGTGCAAACGCTGCTCACCGAGCTGGCCAATGAGCACGCCCCCATCGTCTTCAACGGCGATGGCTACTCGGAAGCCTGGCACAAGGAAGCCGAGAAGCGCGGTCTGCCGAACTTCAAGACCACAGTGGATGCACTGCCAGCCTTGAATGCGCCGGATGTGGTGAAGATGTTCGACAAGCACGGCGTGCTTTCGCCGCGTGAGTTGAAGAGCCGTCACGACATCTACCTCGAGCAGTACGTGAAGACGGTGCTGGTGGAAGCTAAGTTGGTGCAGCGCATGGGCCGCACTATCATCGTACCGGCGGGCCTCAGCTATCTGGCAAAGCTGGGCAGCGTGGCAGGCTCCTCTGCCGCGGCAAAGAAGCTGCAGAGCGAAGTCGGCGGAGCGGTGGACAAGGTCGATACGGCACTCGATGCCCTCGCCAAGACGATGGCTCATTCTTCAGCCGACGTGGCTGCAGAAGCCAAGCACCTGAAAGATCAGGTACTGCCGGCCATGCTCGCCGTGCGCAGTGCTGCCGATACGCTGGAAACCTTGGTTTCCGACGAGATCTGGCCGCTGCCGACGTACCAAGAGATGCTGTACGTTCGCTGAAGCCCAATAGGCGCAAACAGGAAGCAACGGCGCTCCTCACCAAGTGAGGGGCGCTTTTGCTTTTAGTCCCCGACGAAGTTTCAAATCCCGCGACGAGGTTGAGGCTTTTGCAAAAAAATCAACTCGGTGTGGGAAGAAGAACTCACTTCAGCCCATTGTCGCACAAGCAACCGTAGAAGCCCGTTTGAGGGTCGCTGCCGGGCTGACAGGTGCCTTGATTGACGATGCATGCACACAGGCCCGCGGCGCCGCATGGGTTCTGCACGGCGCACGCGTAATGGGAGGGGCCTGGCCCCCCGATTTGGTAGATGCAGATCTCCAGGCTCTGGCAGCCCCCACATGGGTTGGAAAAGCCCGCATCGGGATAGGAACCTGAATCGCCGGTTGTAATGCCCGCGTCGCTGGCATGCTGATCGCCAGCATCGTGATTGCCAGCATCGTGGTCGCCAGCATCGCGGTCGCCAACATCGTGGTCGCCAGTGCCGCCTTGCGCGGATCCCACATCACCCGCGTCCGAATGCATTGTGGCGCCACCCGTGTTCATAGCTCCCGCGGCGCCCTGTTGGGCTCCTGCGCCGCTCGTCACGCCTGCTGTCCCTACTGCGGAGGTGCCCGCATTGGAGCCCGATGTCCCCCCCGCGCTGAGAGCAGCCGAGCCATCGCTGCCCATGGAACCCTTATCACTGTTGGCTCCGCAGCACGGGAGCACCAGCAGCGCGACTATCCCCGTGATCAACGCAGCGCGCATGGGCCAATGCTAGCACATGCCCGCAGGCCGCCGCGAGTTGGGCCTCAGCCCGGCGAATATCGCAAGCGCTGCGCCCACGCTGAGCGGGGTTGCTGAGCGCTCAAACCGAGAAGCGGTCACGGTTGACCGGGCACATTACCGTGGTAATGTACCACATGGCGATCCAATCCAAGGTGACCTCGCAGGGGCAGATTTCGGTGCCTGCCGAAATTCGCAAGAAGCTGGGCGTGAGCGCCGGTTCGGTTCTTGAGTGGCGGGAGGAAGGGGAGCGGGTCGAGATCCGACGTGCGGGGCGCTACTCGTCGGAAGATGTGCACGCGGCGCTCTTTCCAAAAGCAGCTGCCAAGCCTCGCACCCTCACTGAAATCAAAGCCCGTGTGCAACAGCACTTGAAGGCAAAGCATGCGCGCCGTTGATACGAATGTCTTGGTTCGGCTGATCACGCGCGACGACGCGAAACAGGCTGCGGCAGCTGAAGCGTTCGTGCACAAGGGCGGATGGGTCTCACACCTTGTTCTGGCTGAAATGACTTGGGTGTTGAGCGCGGCTTACGACCTCAGTGCGCACCAGATTGCCAAAGCGGTAGAAATGCTTCTGAGCCACCGCGATCTCGCCATTCAAGAGGTTGAAGTGGTGCAGAGCGCGTTGAGCATATTCAAACACCGCCCGAGCCTGGGCTTTTCAGATTGCCTCGTGCTTGAGATTGCGCGCAGGGCCGGGCATTTACCGCTCGGAACGTTTGATAAAGATCTGAGCAAAATCGATGGCGCCGAGCGCCTACGGGAGGTTCACGGCCCTCAATAATGCCGCGCTGCACCCATGCAGACAGCGTGCGCTCGTTACCTCAAGCGATCAGCAAGTGTGCCCGCTTCAGTGGCGTCGCTGCCTTCGCCGTCTCGCGCCAGATCTGCCAGCGCCGTGTGCAGGCGCTCACGCACCACCGTGTCCAGGACGTTGGGACGGCGATACTTGAAAAAGTTCAAGACCAAACCCGCAGCGGTCCCCGCTTGCTTGTTGGCGTGCTCAAATTCAAACACGCTCTGAACGCTGTCCTTGAGACCTTGCATCGTCTCGGCCTTCGCAAGCGCCGTGAACAGCTGGTCGCGCGCTTGTTTCTCGATATGGTCAACCATGAACCCAGTCTGGGCGTTACGGCGCCCGGCGGCAAGGAGCACGCATAACAATTCGGGCAAGCCTCGTGTTAGGTTGAGACCGGTAAATGAGCCGCTGCGCTGCCGCCCAGCTGATCCTATGCGTTATAGCCCCAGAACGACACGGTCCCCTCGCCCCTCGAATCCCATATGACCTGCGTCGCGCCGACTGGCCACCCCAGTGGACCCCGCAGCCCCACCGAGTGAACAGAAGTAGCTGGGCTTCGCGCTTTCGCGCCCTGAGCGCTGCGAGTTGCTAGAAATCGACTCGCGTTGAGAAGAAAATCAACCCGGGAGAGGGCTCTGGGAAGCAAGATCAAGAAACGAGGCGAGCTACCTAGCAGCCAGCATCAACACGCCCAGAGCCCCAGCTAGCTGTGCAAGCGCGGTTGTAAAGAGCAGGGCCACGCTGCAGAAAGCCAAGCTTTCCCAGCGACCGGGCTCGCGGAATGCACCGCGAACCAGACGCAGGCTCTGCCACACACCGAGCGGAGCGGTGAGTGCTGCCGCCATTGCGATGGGCCACGGGAGCCCAAAGAAAACCAGCACTGGCAATGCACAAAAGCTTGCGCTGGTGATGATTGCGCACAGGCGCGCCGCGTGCTCCGCTCCCCAAAGGACGACCAATGTTCGCTTGTTGGCGGCTGCGTCGCCGACCGCATCCGGAAGCTCAATCGTCAAGAGCATGGCGAATTGCAATCCGCACAAAGGTGCGCTCGCCAAAAAAGGCAACGGGCTCATTGCGCCGCGTTGAAGGTAGAAGCCAAGCAGTGGCGTCAACAATGTGACGACCAAGGCAGTGGTCAGTTCTCCAAGCCCCCGCGCGAGCAGACGCAGCGGTGGTGCGCTGTAGCTCCACGACAGCGCAACCATGAGCAGCGCGAGCGGCTCCACCAGCGGCGCGCGTTGCACTCGTGCGGCCAATGCCAGCGTTGTAACCAGTGCGCAGACCCCCAACACTATCGCCGCGGCCAGGGCAGCCCCGGGCCGGATTGCCCCACTCGGAAGCACACGACTCCCCCCCGACCAGCGTGTGGGGGTCGAGTTGGCGCGGTCTGCTTCCAGATCGAAGTAATCGTTCGAATAATGGGTCATGAGCTGAGTCGTGCTGACGAACAGTTGTCCCCATGCATAACGATGCCAGTCGAACGATGCCCCGTCGATTGCCGCAAGCGCAGCGCCAAGGGCGTAAAATACCAAGCCTCCGACGAGAAACTGCGGACGGCCGAGTTTCACGAAAGCAAGCAACCGCGCACCGAACGCAGGCATCACAAGGCAGCATAGGGGTGCTGTCGGCTTGCGTGGAAGCACAGAACGTCCGCGCAGCGCCGCCGGCATACTCCTTGCAGCCCCAGTGCAGTGCGCCCACTGTGCTTCAGGTAAGAATGCTCACACTGACCGACTTCTCGATGCAGAGGCCGCATTACCAGATCGCCCAGGGTCGCGCGCTGGAGTGGCTGGCAGAGATCCACTCTGCATCCGAAGCAACCTCCTCTTCGCTCTCAGCGAAGGAGCGAGAAGCCTTCGCCTCTGATCTGAGTAAACTGATTCAGCGCACCGCATGCGGCCCAACCCAGATTAGCGCGCGCGGTCACGTCATTGCTGATCTCAGCTGCTCACAGCTCGACAAACCCGCCCTGTATGACGTCACCCATCATCCGCAGGGCCTGGGAACAGCCGCTCGTTCCAAACTATTCGACGAAATTGTGAACGCGTACTTCGAACGCGAATACGCGGACGAACACAGTGCGCCCAGTGAGCTCATCCACGTCACGTGCACGGGATACGTCGCGCCGAGTGGAGCCCAACGCGTCGTTGCCAGCAAGGGTTGGGGCAACGTGACCCGCGTCACACACGCCTACCACATGGGGTGCTATGCCGCGTTCCCGGCGATCCGAATGGCAGCGGGGCAGCTTGAGTTGCCCGATGCCCTTGCACCCGCTTGCACGCCGCGCCGTGCTGACATCGTACACACTGAGCTGTGCACGCTCCACCTTGACCCAAGCGATCACTCCGCGGAGCAGTGTGTGGTGCAAAGTTTGTTCGCCGATGGATTCATCCGTTATTCATTGCGGGAAAGCCCCGATGCAGCGGGGCTCGTGGTGCTGTCGCTGGCTGAATGCATTTTGCCGGATTCCGCTGCAACCATGGGCTGGAACCTGGGCGATTTTGGCATGCACATGACCCTGGCACGTGACGTCCCCGATAGAATTGCGGCGGCACTCCGCCCGTTCGTTGCCGATCTATTCCGCAAAGCCGAACTAGATCTCGCTGAAAACCTGACGCGCACGGTGTTCGCGGTTCACCCCGGGGGTCCTAAGATAATTGATCGCGTCCGCGACGTGCTTGAGCTGTCTGACGCGCAAGTTCGGACCAGCCGAGATGTGCTGTTTGACTACGGGAACATGTCGTCTGCCACTCTGCCCCACGTCTGGATGCGCCTGCTTGCAACAGATGCGGTGAAGGCGGGAACACTGATCCTCAGTCTGGCCTTCGGCCCAGGCCTCACGGTGTGCGGCGGACTATTTAGGAAGCGCTGAATGCTGTCGGTCCTGCTTTTGCCAGGTTTGTTGCAGATGCTTGCCATGTTGGTGGACGAGTTCTATTTCCATCGCAAACGGGGCTTGCCGCGCTGGGAGCGCATTGGACACCCGCTCGACACCCTGACGACCGCGCTCTGTTATGGCTGGGCCTTGGGCACGTCGGCTGCAGCTCCACACGCTTTGGGCGTTTACGTTGGGCTTGCCGCCTTCTCTTGCCTGTTCATCACGAAGGATGAATTCGTGCATGCGCGCTTGTGCGACCCGAAAGAGAGCTGGCTCCACTCGGTGTTGTTCGTGCTCCACCCCGTCGTGCTCTTGGCCTTCGCTGTGCTCTGGCAGCTCGGAACCTACAGCTGGCTCTTGCAGGCTCAGCTCGCGCTCACGCTCACGTTCTTCATGTACCAACTGGCGTACTGGAGCCCAATGGGGCAACGACAACTCTGAGACTCTGGACATCCCCGCCGTGTCTTGAGGTATTGTGCGCGTATGGTGCTGCTGTACATCCTCTTGGGCGTGCTTCTGTTGGCAGTGGTGAACACTGTGATGGGTGGGCCAGTGCCGTTTCTGCGCTGGTCTTTCCTGCGCATGGCCTTCAGCATGAAGCGACTGCTGTCGGAGTGGCAGGTGGGAGACGGGCGCGAAGAGGCGGCGGCCCAGTTTGTGATCGCGAACGCGCCGGCGGGGAACCTGGACGCGGCCATCGCTGCGATCGACAAGTTCGCCTACCAACACA
>DATJEQ010000031.1:0-4011 GCA_035496495.1 Polyangiaceae bacterium | reverse complement strand
CGGCATCGTGATCCTTAAGCATACCCGGTCTGGTGAGCAAGAGCGCGAATTGTGTGAGTCAGCTGCAAGATACGGGAGGTTTGCTCGGGCGCTGGCGCTGAAGCGAGGGCCGCACGTGTGCTCTGGGTACACGACACGTGTCAATTCGGATCGTGAACGCCTTGGCAGGTGAGGTGAAAGCCTTGGATGCCTCCGGTGGGCATGGGACCGCAGAAGCTCAGGCAGGGGGTTTGTTTGGGGAAGCAGCTGCAGGTTGGTTTTGGATTTTGGGTGGGGAGGCAACTTGCGGGCAGTGGGCGACAATAGCGGCCGCTCGGCAGATCGAAGACGTCGCTCAAATAGATTTCACAGTAACTCGTGTGAGCGTCGCAGTAATTTGCGCCGCAGGGAATGAAGTCAGGCAGTGCGGGGCAGCCGCCGTTGGTGTTCAGGTCGATGCCCGCGGCGGTAGCGGTGCAGGCGTTGTTGTAGATGTGGCCGTCGCAGCCGCACACCGGAGCAGTCTCCGTGGGGCAATCGCGGGGGATCTTCTGACAGCGGCCGGATTTTTTGCCTTTGCCGCACAGCCCGGGGTCGAAATCGCAGTATTCAGAGTTGAGACAAGCGGCGTTGTTGTGGCACTCGGAGTTCGGGGTCGTTGTGCTGCTTGCTGCCAGCGCTGCGACAGAATGCGCCGATGAGACTGCGACGGCTCGCGTTTCGGCCGACGACGATTGCGTGCCGTTTAGTGACGACGACGATCGGCAACCGAGCAGCAGGCCCAACAGGCACCCCGATGCGAGAACAAGGCGCATCGCCCCGTCACCCCCGCGAAAGGATTGCGTCATCAAAGCGCCGATTTCGCGGTAGCCAAACGACGCCTGCGTCGCAGTGCGCCCAGCGCGATCAGGCCAGCGCCCATTGTGCTCCACCCGGCGCCGCCCGTCGTGCTGCCGATCACGGTGCACCCACAACCGCTACTCGTCGAAGGAGCAGGCGCACCCGGTGCGCCACCGCCGCTCGCCGGCGTTGTTCCGGTTATTCCGCCGCTTCCCGCCGCGGTTGCGGTGCTGCCCCCAGCCCCCAAACTGGCCCCTCCACTGCTTGCCGGTGAACCCGCACTGCCTCCCACGGTCGCACCGCCTCCCACGGCTGCACCGCCTCCCACGGCGGCAATTCCCGCACTGCCGCCTGTGCCGCTGCCACCCACTGCGGGAGTTCCACCACCGCCCATTGCTCCCACGCCGGCATCGCCCGCGCCCGCGTCCATCGCCGGCGCGAGCCACGGTGCGACACAGTGATTGTCGCTGCTGCATGCGCACTCGCTGGGGCAGCTGGCACCACACGGACCACTGGGCACCATTTGATAGTTGCCCGCGCGCAGCGCAGTGAGATCTGCTGCGGGGTTGCCATTGGCAACGACGGAACAGTGCGCGGTGGCAATGGCGTCAATGACGTCACTGTTGCAGGTGTACGGCGCATCTCCCGCACCGTCATCGGTGTTGTTGCAGATCTCACCGCCGCCGTTGAGCCCCGGGCCTTGCAACGTTGAAAGCACCCGCTGCCCTGTAGCCAGGCTCATGTACGCCAGCACGTACTCCGAGCGCTTCTCGTCAGGATTGGGCACATCGAGATTATCCCAATGCACGCCGTCGGTATTTTGCATCGAGAACAAATGACTGAAGCCCGCATAACCATCGCCGTTGGGCATCATTGAATAAACATTGTCGAGCGCCACGACTTTGGGATCCGCCGAATCGCCACCCGGATAGAAACGCATCTTCTGAGCGGCCGCGGCCTTAGTCAGGTTGATGTCGTTGTTGGCCGCGCCAATGGTGGCCATGATGTGAAAATCCATCAGATTGGGGAACGCGCTCTGATGATCCGCCCACCAATCTGTGGGCCACCCCGAGCTCGACATCCCGGTCCAATCGTTGATTGCTTCATGCAGCGCCAGCAAGTAGCCCCAAAAGCTGGTGGCGCCGTAGGCATTGCCCACAAACGCGTCGTAAGCGACGCCGTCACCCAAGTGGCCGCAATTCGTGCCGGTGTGCGCGCCGCCTGTTTGAGTATCGAGTTGGAATTCGAAAGTTTCTGGAGCTGGAATGTTGAATACTTGCTCCAGCGTCGTGACGACCTTGTCGCCGTAGGCGCAGAATTCAGCGGGCAACGCGTTTTGCCCCGTGGGCACGCTGTCTTGAATGCACCAGCGCGACTTGGTCAATGTGACGCCAGCGCACACCGTCGCCTCAGTGTACCCGGTGCAACATTGAGCCCACACGGTGCCGGGCAACCCCACGATCGTGAACACGACAGCTGCCACAGCGGCTTTCATGCATGATTTCATGCTTCGAATGATACTGATGCGTTGGCCGCCACGACAGTGCGCTGGCAAGCCAATTTACACCGAGCAATTGTCTGATCGTGCTGCGTTCTATCGCCGCACTGTGCTACAAATAGGCCATGGCGGACGTGCAGATTGCGGATGTTGCAAAGCTTGCGCAAGTTTCCGTCAGCACGGTTTCTAATGTGCTCAATGGGCGCATCAATCGCATGCGACCGGAGACATTGCAGCGGGTCAACGACGCGATCAAGACGCTGGGCTATCAGCCGAACGTCGTCGCGCGCTCACTGAAAACAGGGCGCGCACCAATGCTCGGCTTGCTCGTGCCTTCAATCGCCAGCCCCTTCTTCGCGTTGCTCGCGAGCGAGATGGAGCGTGTGGCACTGGCGCATGGCTACCGCATGCTGCTCGGCAACACGCACCGCGACGTGCAAAAAGAGACGGACCTATTAGAAGATTTTTTCGCGTACGGGATTCGCGGTGTGGTCACGGGCTCTTCATTGCCCACGGAAGATCATTATCGCCCTCTAGTGGATCGCGGCCTGGTGCTAGTTTCCTTTGATCGCCGCGGGGCACCCGGTTCCACCTTGCCCGTGGATTACGTCTCCATCGACAACTTTCACGCTGGCTATGGTGCCACCCGTCACCTGATTGAACACGGTCATCGTGAAATTGCATTCGTTACGGCTCCTGCCGGCACTGTGTCGCGCATTGAGCGCCGGCGCGGCTACGAAGCGGCGATGGCGGAATCCGGCTTGTCTTTGGATGTGATCCAGCTGTCGCTGCAAACGCTTTACGCAGACGGCGAATTGGCAGAAGTCGGTCGTCAGATGGGCAGAGAGATTGCCAAGAGATCCCACCGCCCAACCGGCATCGTCGCAATGTCGGATATGATCGCGATTGGCATGCTCGCCGGCTTGCACGACAACCACGTCGTGGTGCCGCGGGATATTTCGCTGGTCGGCATCGATGATCTATTTTTGGATGCATTGATCAGCCCCACCATCACTTCCATGCGCCAACCGTTGCCGGAAATGGCGGAAGCCATGGTCACGCGTTTGGTTGAGCGTTTGGGTGACAGCACATTGACGGGCACCGAGCGGGTATTCCGTCCTGAGCTGGTAAAGCGCAATTCCGTGCGCGCGCTCACCAAGGCGGGCTAGAAGCGGCGCCCATTGGGCGGTCTTCAGGCACTCGTTTGGTGCAACGATATACCAACGGGTGAAAGCCGTTTCGGTGCAACGGTTTACCGACACATGACTGCCTCTCCAGTGCAACGATTTACCGGCTCCGAACACCCGGAAATACCCGTCAACTGGCGTTGACGGTGTTTCGTCTTTTATGACAATAATCTGAAGGAAAATTGGGCGTGCGCTGGCACCCGAAAATGTCGTTTCACAAGTAATTCCCCGGGGGTTCTTGCTTTCGAAAAGGTCGAACTCCACACTGACTGCACTCGACCTTTACGGAGCTTTCAGTGACCGCCTTAGCCGTAGCCGCAGCAACACCAGTCGAGTCCCGTGGGGCGCGAGCTATGGCGGGTCGACGCCGCAGGCCGCTGGATTCGGGCGTGCACTGTGTGCCTCCACTGGCGACCCCCAGTTTCAGCCATTTGTATGAGGAATATTTCCCTCTGGTGTGGCGCACCGCGCGCCGCATGGGCGTGGCGGAAATGGCGCTCGACGACG
>DATJEQ010000030.1:0-5715 GCA_035496495.1 Polyangiaceae bacterium | reverse complement strand
GGGTGGGCAACGCGACGAGCAACTTGCGTTGCCCGAGGGGGCCCTCTTCCTCAGCCAGATTGGCGGGGCAATCCACCCGCTGCGCGCTCGGCGATGTCGCGGAGCTGTCCACCGCTGAGTTGATCGGATCGGCACAACTGGTGCGCAGCAGCGGATCGATGAGGATTTGCATCGCCCCCGGTTCAGCCGGCAATCGACACGCCGCCCAACTGGTCACGTCGACGAACGGTTGATCGTCGCGTCGTGTCCCCACGCAGCTGGTAGGCAATGCGTAAATCCCTGGTTTGCCGGCTTCGCGCGTGGCCACGAACGAAGCGCTGCCGCCCGGGGTGCTCACTACCGACACAGGATTTCCGCCCACAGGCAAGAAGCTGAGCCCGGGCAACGTGCGCTCAGCATCCACTACAGCGCCGCGCTGGACGTCGACCAGGGCCACTTCGCCCGTTTCCGGCTGCGTCACCAGAGCGTGCAGGCTGCGCGATTCACCGTCTGTCGAATCGTAATCCGGACAGGCATCGATCGGCCGCGCGAAACGCTCTGCAGCCGGGTCGTCTGCTTGCGAATCCAGTGATGCCAAACACAAGAGCGACGAATCCGTCATCCCACGCAGCGAGCGCAGCGGGGGTGGCGTGGGCGTGCGCGTGCAAGCGCTCAATGCACCCAAAGAAAGCCACAGCGCCGCAGCGCTGACGATCCGGTGCTGAATTTTCACTCCGAACTCCTCGGTGGGGTGGGCTGCCCGAGCGACAGAACAATTTCGCCATACGAGCGGTGCCGGCGATCGAGATCGATCACTCCAATGTAAGAATCCGTGAAGTGGCCCACGTAGCCGAGACCATGCACGGCATCGATGGCGAGCCCATGCGGGCCACGCCCAGTGTAAACGCGCGCTTCGATCTGATCCTGCGCGGGGTCGTAAATATAGATAAATCGCGTATCGAAAGTGACCACAAACACCCGCACGGAAGGCTGCCCCTGCTCATCAATGACACTACCGACAACAACGCGCGACGGGCTGCCGCGCAGCGGCGCAACCTCGGTTAGATCCGGTAGATCATTGCGCGGAAAATCTCCTGGGCTCGGCGCGGTGCGCCCGATCAGCAGCCCCGCCGGAGTACGATTTGCCAGGTACACGCCCAATGGCACTGCGGCGCACTGCGCCTGACACGCTTCGTCCTGACAAGCTGCTTCACACTGGTGCCGAGCGCTGCCTTCAAGCGCCAGACCGCGCGCGTCGAACCCCGGCACCACGCCCACCGGCACCGACTGCCCAGGCACCAACGTTGCCGGAGCGGGAGCAGCAGCCGCCGCATCCATATAGCGGACGACCTGAATCGCTTGACTGAATTGATAGTTCACCAAGAACCCGGGCTGATAACCCGATCCCACTGCAACCCCCGGATCACAACGCTGCGTGGCTTGAGCCATGTAAGCCGTAGGAATGGGAATCGGCGCGATGGCGATCGGCCGGGTCGGCAAATCACTGAGTACTGAGACCAGCTTTGGCCCTTGCGCAGGGTGACACCAATCGTTGACGAACAGGGCGAGTTGTCCCGTTGTTTGATGGGTGGTCACTATGGCTTCCCCGTCGTCGGATACCGCGACCGCGTACGGCTCAATCGGCAATCGTTCGCCGGATTTGGCGGTTTCCGCGCCACTGTCACCGCGTCGATGATCGTCGTCGCAACCGCTGCCCGCGGCCTGGCCACAATCGATGTAGCGATTCTTGCCCGTTGAATCCCGATACATCGGGCCGCTGGTGCCACCCAGCTCATCCTCGACATCTGCCCAATGCAGGGTGGCGTCCCCGCGCACAGGAATGAACAACCGCCCACCGCCGGCTGGCCCCGCGCGGTACGAAACTTCCGTGGCGAACGCGCTGATCACTGTGGTGTCGAGCAGAATGTTGCGGCTGCTCGAGCGGGCGTCGGTCAGCGGAACGGCGTTGCAGCGCCCTGGCTCCAGCGCCCGATCTGCGGCAGATTTTTCACCCAGCGCGCCACACGGCCCCTGCCGCGTGGAAGCCATGCACCAGAATGAGGGCGCCTGCCCGGCAAAGCCTGCGGTGTCGCAAGTCTGCCCCGCTGAGCAATCCGCATCGGACTGGCATTCTTGCGGCAACTGCTGACGAATGCGTTTTGCATCGAGCGCCATCAGCGTGCCGGCGTTGAACTGCAGATCGAAATCGCTATTCACAACGTACAGCCGATCCGCACCCGAGCTGAGCGCAAGCCCAACCGGAAAATAGATCTGCTCCAGGGGCGGCTCACGCCCGTTACCGGGCGAGAAGCAAGAGCAGAGCAGCAACCCTGCGAGGGGTAAAATCCGCTTCATCGTCGGGGCGGGAGCCTAGTGGCCTCCGCCGCAAAGCTCAACTCAGGGTGAACCACCTTTGGCGATTACCAATCTGGCCCCGGCGCTTAATTTTGCCCGGGAAAAATGGAAAAAACGCTCACAGCTCGACGATCACCACGCCGCGCTCGACCTCTTCCTCTTCGGGGCTGCTCTCGGTGTTGGGGGGACTTCCCATGGGGATAGGCAATTCGGCCCTGGGTCGCTCCGCGTCCCGACGCAGACACTCCTCCTCTTCACGCTTTCGGATTTGCTCGATGATGAAGGGAGGTAACATAGGGCCTCTTTTTCGCTCAGCCCGTCACGGCCACTGCCGTGAGGTCAATCAGTCGTTCCACCATTTCCCGCTTCTTCGGGTGCCTCTTGTCAACATACGGCTCTATTAGGGTTAATATAGCACCGCGGGGCCAAACCACTAGCTTTGTTCAGTAATCTAGTTACGGCGCGGGCCAGGTCAAGCTTCCGACAATTAACAAAAGTCTCAACGACGCGTCGCAACGGCGGCTAAAGGCCCCCCACCTCAACTGGGTAATTCGTGCCCCGATTCTCCGCCTTTGATTGTGTCACCTAACCCCTGAATATTGCGAGTGATGTATGGCTTGCCACCCACCTGCTGACTTCAGTTGGCCTCAAGGCCGTCAGCAGGCCCTACAGTGGCGCCGTTGGTACCGCTGCTTCCGCCACTGCCTCTCCGGGGTTGATTTTCGAGGGGTTCGGCTGAGGGCCCTTTGCACTGTCACGGTATGCGCCCTGCTCTGGGGCGTCCCCGCAATGGCCATTTCATTCCAGCCCGATGACGACGGTTGGGAGGGCCTGAGCGGGTTCATGGCAGTGGCGCGAGACACCGCAGGCGCTGATCGCGTGATCGTTGCCCCGCGTTTGGATTGGTCCCGCATTACCGCTGCTGACTCCATCTTGATCTTCCATCCAACGCGCGCGCTCGATTTCGATCAAGTCAGTGCCTTCTTGGAGAGCGGTGGCCGATTGGCCTTGCTGGACGATCAGGGCCGAGGCGCTGCGTTACTGGCGCGTTTCCACGTGCGCCGCGCCCCGGCTCCCGCTCACCCAGAGACGAGCCTGCGCGAGAACCCTGAGTTGGCGATCGCGACACCCGTGGAAGGCAATCAAGCGCGCCATCCCATCGTCGCCGATGTGGACCAGGTGGTCACCAATCATCCGACCATTTTTCGACCCGCAGCGGGTGTGGATCTGACGCCCGTGCTCGAAATACGGACTGAGGAGGGAGCGGGCGCGCTGATCGCGCTCACTGGCGCCATCGGAAACGGCACGCGCTGCACTTCACCCCAAAGATCGGGCAGCGACGCTGCGAGCGATCGCTGCGGTCGCTTGTTTGCCCTGAGCGATCCATCGGTATTCATCAATTTGATGCTGCGCTATCCCGGCAATCGAGCACTCGCCAAAGGGCTCTTGCGTTACCTGACGGACTCGACGGCACACAAGAACGGCAAGCTGTACGTGTTGATCAACGACTTTAAACAACTGGGCAGTGTGCCCAGCGCCAGTGCACGGCCCAATTGGCTGCAGCGGAAGCTGGATGAACTGGAGGATGCGTTGGAAGAGATCCGGGCGCACGGTTTATCGGAAAATGCAATCCGAACGCTCACTGTCGCGACCGCAGCCCTGTTGGCCTTGGTCCTGTTTCGCATGGTGCTTCACAGCCCCCCGCCGCAACAACCCCGCTACGCCGAGCCCGTGCCCTTTGCCTTGTTGGGCGGGCCAGTGGGGCGCGCCGCGGTCTTGGCCGCCAATACGACCCATCCGTCCCTTGCCGTTCTGGAGCTGAAATCGGCGCTGGAAGAGACCCTGCGGCAGCGCCTGTTGTTGCCCCCCGACGCAGCCCCACGCGTCGTGTTAGAGGCGTGTGAGCAAAGCGGTCTCCTGAGGCCGCCATCTTTGATTAAGCTGCGGCAAATGCTGACCGAGATGACGCGCACAGAGGCAGCCGTGATGCGCCAGCGCACCGTGCGCATTGCGCCCGCCCAGTTAGAAAGGTTCCGAGTGCAAACCTTGGAGTTGCTAGCGATCCTAAAATCGAGCGAACGAGGCAAGTCGTGAAAGAGCCGCTGCAAGCCGAAGAAATTCAGCGCGCCGTAGACCGAGTGAGCCAACTCCGCGCTCAGGTCGGTCGCATTTACATTGGCGAACGCGGAACCAGCGATTTGCTACTGATCGCGATGCTGGCGCGGGGGCATTGCTTGCTGGAGGGAGTGCCCGGCGTTGCCAAGACTACCCTGGTGAAAGCGTTTTCAAAGAGCTTGGGATGCACGGTGCGCCGCATTCAATTCACACCAGATCTGCTGCCTGCGGATATTACCGGCACCTACGTCCTCAACCCGAAGGACAGTACCTTCGCTCTGCGCTCGGGGCCGATTTTTGCCAATGTGGTGCTGGCCGATGAGATCAATCGGGCCCCCGCAAAGACACAATCCGCATTGCTAGAAGCCATGCAAGAGCGACAGGTCACCATTGAAGGCGATCGCTACGAACTGCCCAATCCGTTCCTAGTCCTTGCCACTCAGAACCCAATTGATTTGGAAGGCACTTATCCCCTGCCGGAATCACAAATCGATCGCTTTCTGGTGCATTTGCGCATTGGGTACCCATCGCTGCAGGCAGAAGTGTCCATGTTAAAGACGCACGCTGTCGCCGGCGAAGAAGCCCAAGCCGTGATGTCGGCAAACGACGCCCTACAACTGCAGGAGTTGACTGATCGCGTGCACGCCGAAGAAGATTTGATGGATTATGCTGTGCGCCTCGCCGCATTCACTCGCTCGCACGCACGCGTCACGCTGGGCGCCTCGCCGCGAGCCAGCCTTGGATTGCTGCGCGCCGGCAAAGCCCATGCGTTGCTTTCGGCTCGCGGCTACTTGACGCCAGACGACATCCAAGCCGTTGCGCCCGCGGTGCTCGAACATCGGCTGATTTTAGTGCCTGAATCGGAAGACGACGCCCACGCACGCAGCGCGGTGGTTGCCGAAGCGATCGCCAAGGTGAACTACCAGCGCGGCGGCAAGGGGCGCTGAGTGGCCGCGGGCGGAGACGTTCTGGTAGTTGAAGGCGGGGGGCTGCGCGGTGCATTCAGCGCAGGCGTGCTGTCGGAATTAGCTCGCGCACGCGCGCTGAGCCTGGACGCCTGCTACGCCACGTCTTCGGGGGCCCCGTCAGCCGCCTATTTGGCTGCAGATCAGATTGAAGACGCAGTGCGCATTTGGGAAGACTTCACCAGCGGGTCACAGCTCATTTCCCCCGGGCGCCTGTTGCGCGGGGCCTCGTTGATGGATCTGGATCGGCTGGTCGGAGTCTTTGAAGACCGCGTGCCCCTGCACCTCGAGCGGTTGAACG
>DATJEQ010000029.1:0-4986 GCA_035496495.1 Polyangiaceae bacterium | reverse complement strand
TTCCAGGTAACGGTGATTAAGCGAACGCGCTTCCACGACGACACGAGCCCCGCCCAGGCTTGCTTCACCTGTTCCGTAGCCGGTCATGCTGCGCATCGTTGTCCCGTCTCGCGCTGACTCTCTAGCGGTTACAGCTTTCGGCGACGTGTCACGTCGCTCATAAACCCTTGCGGCGCTTCACGTCTTCCAGCATGCGCTGGTATTCCACTTCCCACAGCGCAGTGCCTTCTTGCACGTGCTTCAACTTGCTGCGCACCTCTTGCTCCACCTCGGTGGGAGCGGCGAACTCGCGGCGCAGCGGTTCACGCATCAGCCGGCGCAGCTCGAAATCCTCAGCGTACACTTCGTCGACGTTCTGCGAATGCATCAGCATTTCCAGTAGCTGATCGAGCAAGTAATCAATGGCGTCATCGCCAATTTGGATGCCCTTTTGCTTGGCCAACTCCTTCCTCACACGGGGAAGGTCGGTCGGCGCCATGCCGCGGGCGGCCATCATATCTTTCGCGCGCTCGCTGACGTCGTGTTCGTCTTGCACGTACTGATTGAGCACACTCTCCAGATCGAGGGCGACCTCTTTCGGAGACTCGGTTTCAATGTGTTCCCCCGCCGTGAGAGCGCGCACCATTTCGGTGGCGATGGGGGCAATTCGGCTCTTGTGCAGCCACATAGGCCGGCTTCGTAGCGGGTTGGCGCAAGCGCTGCAAACAGGTTCGCTCAAATTCAGCAAGAAACCTGGGCGCAGCCGTGCGGCATTGGCACGTACAGGCTCAATTTATGGTCGATTTGGGATCTTTGGGCTCGCGGGCACCCAGCCGCAGGCGGCGAAAAGTCGCTTCCCGTTGCCGCTGCTTGTACGCCTCGTGATTGGCCGGGCCGCTTTCGTTGGCCGCCTCGGTTTCCGCGTCCAGCAGTTGGAATTCGCACAGCATGAACACGATGGGGCCCAGGCTCTCCGAGCCCGGTGGCGCCAACTCCATGATGTGTGGCGGAACGCGGGCAGGCACTTCGCTCACGAACTGAATGGAGCGGTAATCGCGCGCGCTGAAGCTGTTGTCGCTGTGAGTCAGCTCGTCGTCGAGTTGCCCCTGGAAGTGACCCACCATGCTCATCAGATGAGGGTGCGCCTCGCAGAAGCTGCGGAAATGGAAAATGGTGTTGATGCTCTGTTTGGGCACCACGTAGTTGAACGGGAAGAGTTGCTCGGAGAGATAGAGCAGCACCGGCAAAATATCGCCCTTCTGCCGGGTGACGATGCGGAACCGCAGCTTGTCGTAAATGGCAACCGCGGAAGATTCTGGCTTCGAGAGCAGCTTGGTGAAGGTGGAATCCACATTCTTTCGGCCGCCCACGAATTCGGTGATGGGGAAGCCTTCGCTGAGCATTTGCCCCATCACGCGGTACACTTTTTCTTCCACCAAGTGGAACATGTCGCGGTCGCTCACCGGCAGGCGGAAGAGCAACTCGCGGCCGGCCATGTGCGCGATCACCTGGATCACTTTGAGCACGGCACAGGCGCACTGCTGACGGTGCCCGGTGCTGGAAGCGATCAGCATCAGATCTTCAAGGCTGGATTGCTCAATCGGTTTTGGGATGCCAAAATTGAAATTGCGTCGCAGGTAATCAATGGCCTGCTTACGCGTGGCATCGATGAACGCGCGATCGGAAGCGTTCTCGGGATCCAAGGCATGGTTGCGAATAATGCGCTGGGCTTGTTCGCGATCGGTCAAATTCAGCCGGTGCCAATCGATCACTGAGCCGCCGCGCAGGATCAGACGCAGCGCTTCAACATCGTGCAGCGAGAACTCTTCAATGCGTCGAAGCCGGACGTGGTCAGCCACAAACGCTCCCCTTTGTTATTCGCGCGAAGTGTGTGAGCGCCAACTGAGGCCCCAGCGCAGCGACCGTGGGCCAGCGACCTCGGGTCAGCGGCGCTGGATCAAGTCAATTAACCGCGCCCGGAATGGGTGGTCGTCGCGGCATCGCCGGTCACCTTGCGCAGCGACACCGTGCCGAAGAAGATGCCCAAGGTGAGCGCCATGACCAGGAGCTGCGCTCCGTATTGACCTTGCGACGCGAGCAGCGCGAATGGGGCCAGAAGCAGCAGGTACCAGGAGTCAAAACGCATACTGTATTCCTCCAACTGGATGGGGGGAGTGGGCTGATGTAGGATAACCTGCCACACCACGAGCGAGCGGGCCAAGACTTAGTCAGGTCTTACCGAGCGTTCAAGCCCAGAGTGCCGGTTCCGCCCGTGTTCACGCCTTCCGCCCCGGGCGGCGGGAACCCTCGCTCAGCAGCGCGGGCTTTGTTAGCTTACGCGCCGTGGGAGGCTGGCTAACCCGCTGCTGGGGACATTGTGGGTGGGCATTGTGTGGGGCCAGTATAATCGTTTGCGACGCGTGCAGCGTGAACGACGGCCAAGACTTCCAGGTCGCTGAAGTCGTGTTCGACGAGGGCTACTTCTATTGCCAGGTCGAGCCGATGCTGTTCGCCAAGGGCTGCGGTTCGGGCGATCCAGCGCGGGGAGAAGACGGCAGCAGCTGTCATTTCTCGGTTACTGCATTCCGCCTGACGGATTATGGCCCCCCGCGGGTGAACAGCGGCTGCAGCGGGAACAAGCCCAGTGCCGGCCCGCCCTCTCAGGCCCAGCGCAACTACGCCTCGGCGCAGCTGTTCATGGATCGCGACCCCGATCGGGCTCCGCTGCTGCAGCGCCCGACGCACACCACCGCCCACCCGCGGGTTGTGATCAGCGAGAATTCCGCCGAGGCAGACGTGATCCGTCAGTGGGCAGCCCGATTTTCCAGCCGATGAAGCACCTGGTTTGCACTCTGATCGCATGTCTGCTGCTGTGCGGCGCGCTGGTCGCGCAAGCCGCAGAGGGGGAGGCCTTCGCTCGCGTGACAGCGGCTGAAGGCGAAGTGCGCGCGGGCCCCGGGGTTGCATATCGCGTGATCTACCGCGCACAGCGCGGCGAGGCCTTCGTGCTGCGAGCCCGTGAGAATTCTGGGTACTGGCTGCAGGTTGTACTCGCGGATGGGCGCACCGGGTTTCTCTTGGGCGACACGGTGGAAGTGATCGCGGCGGGGGAGAGCAGTGAGGGCCTCACCAAGCCGGGGTTCTTTGCGCCACCCGCACTGGCGTCGGCGAATGGTGGCATGACGGCGCTGGGGGGCTTGTTCGACGGCCACGCGTACGCCGAAGTGCGTCCGTCGTTCGTGCTCGATCCGTCGCTTTCGATCGATCCTTACGTGGGCCTTTCGTTGGCGTCATCGGGCCGCTCACTGTTGTACGGCGCGGGAGCGACGCTCAATATCGTGCCCAGTTGGGCGATCGCGCCGTACTTGCACTTGGGCAGCGGCGGCTACCATTTCTCGCCCAATCAGGACGCTTTCGTGCCTTCTCACAAAGATACTTTTCACTTGCGTGCAGGCGGCGGCCTATTGGTTTCATTGCGCTGGCGTTTGCTTTTTCGAATTGAGGCCACCAACACCATTCTGTTCACGGCGGATTCATATGCCAATGTTCAAACCTACACAGCCGGTTTCGGTACTTATTTCTAAGCCCCAAGTGTTCAACCGGCTCGTCCTCATGCTGGCGTTGATGCTGGCGTTTGCAACAGCGGGCTGCGTCACGGTGCGCCCACAAGAGCGCGCCATTTTGGCCGACCCACTGATGCGCTTCGACGACACGGCCGCGCAGGATGCGCAGCTCGAACACGTGCTCGACAACCGCGAAGGATCCTTCGGCGGCGGAACAGTGCAGGGGGGCGGCTGCGGCTGTAATTGATGACGGGTTCGCGCAACACCGCGGTCAGCCGGGGTCCGTTCCGGCGGCTCTTGGCCTTGGTGCTTTTCGCGCTGAGTGCGCTGGGCGTTCGTGCGAGTCGCGCTCAGTCGGTGGATGCAGAGGTGGGCACTCAGGTGTTCTTGGAGCCGTCACCGGTCAGCAAGATGACGGTAATCTCGCCACGCGCTTCAGTGGCGGCAACGTTGTCGGAGAATTGGGGTGTGAATGCGGGCTACAGCGCGGACATCGTTTCCGGCGCAAGCGAAGTGATCAAAGCCGGGCCGCTGCTTTCGGCCCAGCCGGATATTGTGTCGCAAGCTTCAGTGACGGACCAGCGGCACGTGATCAACGGCGGGATCTCCGCGACCCACGAGCACACCAAAGTGGATCTGGGTTACAGCTACGGCTTTGAGAATGATTATCGCTCTAACGCGATCAGCGTTTCTGCGCTGACCGATTTCTTCCAGCGCAACACCCAGCTGGGCATTGCTTACTCACACGCTTTTGACAAGGTGTGCGATTTGAATCAACCAGGCCTTGCCACCACCTTGCGCTCTGCGCTCGATAGCTCCGAGGGTTGTTTCAGCAAGAGCGTACGCGTCACCACGGACGACATCGCGTTAGACAACGTGCAAGCGAGTTGGACGCAATCCTGGACGCCCGTGATGCTGACGCAGCTTGCCTTCACCGGAGCGCTGCAGCACGGCTTTTTGGGCAATCCGTACCGCGAAGTGGTGCTGGGCCCTACCGGGCAATCCGCCCAAGAAAATCACCCGCACGATCGCGCGCGCGGCGCGATGACACTGCGCTTGAAATATTACTTCAAGGGCCCGCAAACGATGGTGGGCGGCCAAGTGCGCGGTTACGGCGATTCCTGGGACATCCTCAGTCAATCGTACGAACTCGAAGTCGAGCGCTACATGATGCCTTGGCTGCGCCTGCGCGTGCACGGTCGGTACTATTCGCAAACGGGCGCCTCATTTTGGAGCGACGATTACACCGGAGGCGAGCCGCGCTTCGGTGCTCGCGGCCAATACTGGTCCGGCGATCGCGAATTGTCGCCCTTGCGCACCGTGATGATCGGAGGCCGCCTGCTCGGCAGTTGGCACGGTCAAAACGGTGAACGCCTCGCCGGCATGGTCACAACGTTTTCCGCCGGCCTCAGCCTAGACATCACCAAAACGTTCCTCGACGACT
>DATJEQ010000028.1:0-3710 GCA_035496495.1 Polyangiaceae bacterium | reverse complement strand
CTATGAGGTTGTGCGTGACGCGCTGGAAGCTGGCGATTCCAAAATCGGGCCGAGTCTGGATGACAAACAAGCCATCGAGGCATTCTGCGCCGGTTACCTGGCGGGGATGCGACTGCAGCCCCAGTGGTTGGGCGATTCCATGGGTGTCATGTTGGCCTCACCATTGCGAGCGCTCGCGGGTGAAGGGACTTGGCCATCCGAATCATGGCGTCAAGACCACCGCGTGCGCCTATTCGAGCACCTCGTTGTGCTCTACCAGTATTGGCAGTCCGCTCGTGAGAACGAAGGTGCAGTGATCGTTTCAGCAAAACCCCGAGTGGGTCGCAATGGCCCGTGCCCATGCGGCAGCGGCAAGAAATACAAGAAGTGCTGCGCCTTATGGCCGCAATGCGCGAGCCCGAATGACCGATCGCCGCCGATTTCGTGACAGGCCGTCCCGAACGTGGGATTCTCCTCTCATGGCCAAGCCCATTGCTGCCTTGAAGGTCCCCGAAGGGGCTTCCGGAAACGGGCTCGAGGAAGAGTTGCGGCAAGCTGACCGCGATTTCGCCCAAGGCGATTTCATTGATGTCACGCTGGAGCAACTCGATCAGCGCCTAGCAGCAGGGGAATGGCCGTGGGCGAGCGCATCCTCCGCGTAAGCAGCACGTTCCGTCGTAGCGTTGAGCGTTTGGGGGTGCGAAGTAGTAGATGCGGATCGAGCGCGTGACTTAGGTGTTGCCGGCGAGCTCCGCAATCAGCCCCAACGCCCGTTCCAACCCTCCGCAAGCCTTCAGCGATTTCCCCAACCGCGCGGCATTGTCTCGATACGACTCACCACGCACGCGCTCGACCTCCGTCAAAACACGGGCCGCGGTGATCTCGTTTTTCGGCAAGGGCACGCCGGCTCCTTGCGCGACGACGCGGGCGGCGTTTTGGGGTTGGTCTCCGAAATGGGGGATGCACACCAGGGGAACGCCGTGGAAGAGGGCTTCGTGCATGCTGTTGGCTCCAACGTGTGTGACGAAGACATCGGTGTGGGCGAGCACTGCGAGTTGGGGGACAGATTGGCGGACTGTGACGTTCGGAGGCAGCGAGCCGAAGGATGATTCCGCACCGCGCACTGACATGAGCAGTTCATAGCCCTCGCGGCCGCCAAAAGCCTCGATGAACGGCGTGAAGAACGTCGAGTCGAGCCCTGAATCACCGCCCACGATGGTGCCCATGCTCACATAGATGCGCCGCTTGCCGTGCGCGTAAGTCGCCAGATCGCCGATGTCGCCCCCAGCGCTGATTGTGGGGCCCACGAAATGGAAACGTTGAGGTAAGTTCGAACGGGTGGGGTTCAGCTCTTCACAGGAGAAGACGAGATTTTCTTTGCCGTAGAACAACCCGATGTCGCGGTCGCTGAAATCAATACCCCAGCGCTCTTTGAGTGTGGCCAGCGCTTCCATATTCTTGGCATCCAACCGCTCGCTGGGCGCGCCCACCTGCTCTCGCACCTCGTCGCGATCGAAGATCAACGTGCTCACTGAGCAAATCGCCGGCACCCCCAAGACTTCCGCGACGGCGTCGCCCCATGGCGCGCACGAATCGAACACGATGACATCGGGGTTGATCGCTTTCGCCTCCTCCACGAAGCGCGGCAAAAGCGCCGCGGTAGTGGGCAGCAGCTGGCGATAAAAAGGCGCCCCTGGGTTGAAATCTGCGGTCGTGAACCGTTCTTCCGTCCCCATGTTGCGGTAACCGCACCCCAATTTCTCGAGGCGTTCCTTCCACTCCGAGGTCAAGGTGTACGTCACCTCGTGCCCGCGCTCGATCAACCCCCGCACCAGCGGAAGGGTTGGGTTCACATGACCAGTTCCCTTTGGACTGTAGAAAATCGCGCGCATAGTGTGGATCTCAAGGAATCCAACTATGCCAGTTGTGTGCGCTGTCCGGGGAATTACTCGTAGCGGAGGTCAGTCGAGCTGTTGGTGAACGGCAGTTAGCAACGTGCCCATGTCGATGGGTTTGCGGAAGGCTCGCTTAACACCCCCGGGACCTTTCGCAGTCGGCGGCTCACCGAAGGCGGAGATCACGAAAATAGGGACCGCGTTGAGATCGGGATCGCCGTCGGCCGCCATTTCCAACAGCTCGAAGCCACTGAGGACCGGCATCATCAGATCAAGGAGCATCAGATCGGGCTTATGAGCGTTGCGCACGACCCTGAGGGCGATCTCGCCGTTTGGCGCTTCGCTCACGTGGTAGCCCTCGGCTTCCAGCACCGCTCCAAGAATGGCGCGGATGTCAGAATCGTCATCCACTACGAGAATCGCTCGCCTACCGTTTTCCGGCATACGTGCCCTCCGCTAGGGTTGGACAGACGTGGGGTCTAGACTGTGACAGTTTGACCCTGGGCGAGTCATTTGGCAAATGTTCATAGAAAGGGGCCCGGAATGCAGTTGCGCGTTCTCCTCATCGAAGACTCTGCCAGTGATGCAATGTTGCTGGAATTGGAGTTACGCCGGGGTGGTTATCGGCCTGCGGTCGACCGAGTCGAGACCGCTGCGGCACTAACCGACGCACTGAAATCCAAGACATTCGATGTCGTTATCTCGGATTATTCGTTGCCGTCGTTCAGTGGCAGCCAAGCATTGCAGCAAGTGCAGCAGTACGACAAGAACCTACCCTTCATTCTGGTGTCGGGCGCTATCGGCGAAGAAATCGCAGTGCAGGCCATTAGGGACGGAGCCAGCGATTACCTGCTGAAGGATCGACTTTCGCGCCTACCCAATGCGATCAAGCAAGCCCTGGAGCAAGCGCAACTGCGACGCGAAAGCCAGCGAGCTGCACAGGAAATTGCCCATTCGTATCGGCAAGCCCAAGAAGCGATCCGCGCCCGCGATCAATTCCTGATCATTGCCTCTCACGAGCTAAAAACGCCGCTGACACCGCTGTTGTTACAGCTCCAAGGGCTAGAGAGGCTGGCATCACAGGGGCTCTCGGGCGAACGCAGCGCCCAATTCGAAAACAATCTCGCTGCGGCTGTGCGCCACGTCAAGCGTTTGGCTGAGCTCGTGGAGCAACTGTTGGAAGTGTCGCGAGTGGATTCGGAACGCCTGCAGCTGCAGCGCGAGCACTGCGACTTGGTGTCGGTGGTGGCTCAGGCGGTGGACGCGTTCAAGGAACAAGCAACGCGCGCGGCCTGCGACCTCGAATTGACCCACTGCGCCTCAGCCTGGGGCATGTGGGACAAGTTTCGCATCGCGCAAGTGGTTCAGAATCTGCTCTCGAACGCTGTGAAGTTCGGCGCCGGCAAACCGGTGCAAGTGCGGTTGACCTGCGAGGGACACCCGCAACTGAGCGTCATCGATCAAGGCCCCGGTATCTCCGCCGCAGACAAGGCCCGCATCTTCGAGCGCTTTGAGCGCGCCGCGCAGCTGCGTCACTACGGAGGCTTCGGCTTGGGTCTTTGGATAGCTCGCGAAATCGTACAAGCCCACAACGGCAGCATTTCAGTCGTCAGCGAAGCCAATCAGGGCTGCACGTTCACGGTGGATTTGCCCGTGGGAGAAGGCGGCGGGCTTGAGGGTTAAAATCCAGTAAGGTGAAATGAAAAAGGGGCCGTAAGAACGGCCCCGATCGCTGGTTGCGCGGGCTGGATTTACAGAGTTATCGTTTGAAAGGGGCCCCAACCCCATTCAAGTGGTTCAAATCCAGCAAGGTGAAATGAAAAAGGGGCCGTAAGA
>DATJEQ010000027.1:0-3678 GCA_035496495.1 Polyangiaceae bacterium | reverse complement strand
GCATGAAGGCCGAGGGCGCACAGGCCCAAGCAGCTGATTCTAACCAGATTGACGGATGACATTTTCCCCATAGCGGCGCTCATTCCCTCGCCGGTTAGTGTACAGCACCCCGCCGATCCGTGTGCGGTTTGCTAGTGGGGCAGGCTGCGGCACGCAGGAGCGCCGAAAATTAGGCTGCGCTAGCGCTGACCACGGCAGTCGCCGGGCCGTCCACACGCTCGCGCTCGGCGGAAACCAGCGCCAGTAGCTCGCTCTTAGTCACCACGCCCGCATCGAGTAGCACCTTCATATAGCCGTCGGCATAGCCATGAGCGCGTTGCAATTTGGCGTACGCAATGCCCGATTGCCGCAGGCGAAAGACGTCGGACAACATCTCGCGCAACTCCGCCAGAACCTCTGTTTTTGACCGATTGCCAATGCCCATATGCACCGCTCCTTGGTTGCTCTACGGGTACCGGACGGACTGCGTGAGGGCCAAATTCTGAGCGGTTATCAGCGACTTACCCACATTGTGGGCTCAGGAGGGGGCAAAACTCTGCCACACGGTTGAACTTCCATCGGCCCAGCCTTATGTTTCCCGGCGAGAACAGGTGGACCCCAAAGGCCGCCATGTTCGGACCCATGAAGCTGAACATTTTCAAGAGCAAGCTGCATCGCGCGACCGTTACTCACGCCGACCTGGAATACGAAGGCAGCGTGACCATCGATGCGGACCTGATGGAAGCGGCGGACATTCTGCCCTTCGAGGCGATTCACATCTGGAATATCACGCGCGGCAGCCGGCTGATGACCTATGCGCTCGAAGGCCCGCGTGGCTCAGGCGCAATCTGCGTCAACGGCGCTGCGGCGCACTTAAACAGGCCGGGCGATCTGGTGATCTTGGCCACCTTCGCGGAAATGACTCCCGAAGAAGCCCGCACGCACAAACCCTCTGTGGTGCGAGTCGATCCGCACAATCGCATTGTGGATGTGAGCGAAGAGCGCCCCGGGCCCGTGCTCAATTCGATCAAAGAGCAGCTGGGTCTCGCCTGATCCCCGTTTGGCCATGGAGCACGACCCGCTGCGCCACGGTGCGTTGCCAGAACTGCGCGGTGAGTTGAGCACGACGAAGTTCGGTCGCCTCAGGACGGCGCTCCTGGCGCTATGCGGCGCGCTCTTCCTGATGCGTGCACTGCGCTTGTTCGCGCGCTTGTTTCTAGCGCGACGCGTGAGCGCCGTGGTCACCTTGGATCAATCGGGACTGCATTTGAACCATCGCACCGCGGTGTTGGGCAAAGTGCGCCGCGAAGGCGAAATCGTGATCCCGCTTCACAACCTGAGCCGCATCGAGCGCAGCGTTCGTTATCAAGGCTTTGGCTTCTACGCCGGAGCGCTCGCGTTGAGTTCAGGGACATTTCTGGGCGCGACCTTGATGATCGACGCGGCGCGCACCAACCCCAGTGCATTCGAGCTCGTGCTGTGGGGCGCCCTGGTGTTCGGTTTGGGATTTTTCTTGGATTTTTTGTTGGTGACGCTGTTGGACGACGCGCGCGGCAAGTGCCGGCTCCAAGTCGTCACTAAAGACGGCCTGCAGTTCACGGTGAGTTCACTCGATCCGCCGCTGGTCGACGGCCTGCTCAAAGCGCTCACTGTGGAGCTGGAGCGGACGGCGCCGGTGCAACTGGCGTAGCTTCAGGCGCCGACGGGGTCGTCGGCTTGCTCGGTGCCGGCTTGGGCACGACTACGCTGCCACCGGTACTCGGCGTTGGCTTGCCCCCGCCTGTGGGCGTTGGCACCGCCGGCGCAGCTCGGGTGCGCCCCGTGGCCATCGCGGCCCAGTCTTCCACGAAGGCTAATATCCGCGTCAGCTGCTCCGCGCTGACGTGCAGGCTTCCGGTGATCTTCTTGCCGTTTGCCTGAAGCTCGACGTGATCCAGCAACGGAGTGAACCCAAATCCCGACAAGAAAGCCCCGATGCCGCCGAGTTGAGCGGCCTGGTTGATGGTCTGGCTCACGGCGCGAGCATCGTCCGTTGCGGCCTGCGCCGACGCATCGCCGGCCTCGATTTCAAGCTGCAGATCGCCTTTCCCGATTGGCGTCGCTTTCAGGCGGGCCCACTTAATCGACTGCGGCAAACTGACGTTCGTGCCCAGAAGAACGCGCCAGGGGGTCTTCACGTAAGCGTCCACCGCTTCCTCGCCTTTGGGTTCCGACATCGAGATGGTGGGCCCAGTCTTGAGCACACTCTGCTGTGCACTGAGCGGCGAGACAATCGCCAAGCTCGCCTTGGGCAACGCAAACAAGCGCGGTGCGCGATCTGCTTCGGCGATAGCCGCTGGAAATGGCGTATCGAGCCACTGGCCGTGGGGGTCGCGCTTCACAATGCCATCGATGGCCGCCTTCATGCGAGCTTGCGGTGCGTTGTAGCCAAGAAACGCAACCACTTGATCGCTACGACGGAATTGGGGACCGAGCAGCACTACCACGTCCACGTCCCGCACCATGTCGATACCGCCCCCACCCAAAAAACTCTGCCACTGCGGCAGCGCGGCAAATAACGCCCCAATGCGCTGACCAAGCAAGTGGCCGCGAATCCGCTTGGTGTAGATCGATAGTTTCACGTTGGCGTTTGTGTCGGCGATCTGCGCGGCGTTGCTCACCATTTTTCCGGGGTCAGCAATGCGCGGCTCGCGGGGCACACCCGCATCGGCAATGGGCTTCTTCTTCCTCTTCGGTTTCACACCCGCGTCCGCGAGGCTGCTCTTCTTGGGCTTCTTCGCCTTGACGGCGGCGGGAGCTCCCGCATCAACGAGCGGCTTCACCTTTGTGGGTACCTTTTTCTTCGGCACGATTGCGGGCGCGCTGGGCGGCACGATAGCCGGAGTCCCTTCGGAGGGCGGCGCCGGTTCGGCAGGCTTGACCGCGGGAGCTGCGGGTTGGCGCTGATCTTCGTCGGCTTCGTCGTCGAGCAGCGACACCGGAATTTCTGTGATCGGCGCCATCAGCGGCGCATCCTCTTGCGGCGCGTTGTGACTGAGTAGCCCCAGCAGGGCCCCCAGCGGGCTGAGCACCAGCAAATGCACCACGAGTGAAAGCAGGCCCAACAGCGCGACACGCTTTGACGAGGTGTCGACCGCGATGCCCCACACCGCTTGCCGCTGAATGTGCCCGAAAATCACCTGCTTGGACCTTATCGTTCAACCCTGCCCTTGAGGAACCACGCGTTACTTCTCCGACCCCAAGACCGACAAACGGAGTGGAACCTACTGGGGTGTAACCTGGCCTGGCGCGACTGCCATCAAAACTGGCTCTATGTACGTCTACGGACTAAGAAAGCTCCTGCTGATGAGCCCATCGCGCCCCACCAGTTCCCCGCTAGCCTCGACGACAACCCAGCACCGGCGCCCCGGCCGCATCGTGGGCGTCACATTACTGGGTCTGATTTTCGGGCTTTCCAGTTGCGATGAGCACTCCCAGCAGCAGACGCAACGCGAGACAATTCCGGCTCCAAAAGCAGAAACAAAGCCCCCACCCTCGGCCCCAGCAGCGACCGCCGCGTCGAACCCCGCTGGCGGCGCCGCGGGTACCACTGGTGTCGCGGGTATTGCAGGTGCTGCCAATGCCGGACCTGTGCCGTCAATTCCCAGCTTTGAAGAAGAACTCAAACCCATCGAGCACAGCGGCCAGTATTTCGCGGCA
>DATJEQ010000026.1:0-4359 GCA_035496495.1 Polyangiaceae bacterium | reverse complement strand
ACCTGGGGCGCTTCTTTTTTTCCCTGATGCCCGACAGTCGCAATTGCTAATCTGCCCTCATGGGTGTTGGGGCCAAGGTGGGCTTGACTGTTGTCGGTGCTGCACTGCTTGCGGCTTGTAGCTCCAATCCAAACAGCGCTTCGAGTAACCACGCGAACGGTGGCCGGAACGTCGTTGCAAACGGCGGCGGGAATACCGTGCTCAACAACGCCGGTAATGCCGGATCTGATGGAAGGGGCGGCGGCTCAGGTGCGGGGGGTGCTCAGTCTGTATCGCCGTCTTTGCCCAGCGAGCCTTGGCTGAGTGGCAATCGATTGCGTGCGCGCGTGATCACCGACGGCAATGGGGCGTCGCTGTTCGAGGGTTGGCACGATGAGCAGTTGAATTTGGATTGTTCCTTCCGCTTTGCGGACGACGACAAACTGCACTGTTTGCCGATTCAGTGGACTGCGGCCCAAGCCGTATACAGTGATGGAGCCTGCACACAGCGCGTTGCGATGGTTGCCAAGGGCGAACCTGCCCAGCCGTTTATCCAGGATCTCGAGATCCCGCAGGGTTTTACGCCCAGCGCGGATTCTGCGCGCTGCACCTTGCCTGGGCCGAGCACGATCAAAGAACACGCGCTGCGCCCTGGAAATCCGCTCGCTCGTGGGCCGGTGTTTGCGCTCGTCGACGGCCAATGCCAACCCCTGGATGAGAGCACGTTCCCAGCGACCGCCTACGACGAGGTGAGCGTCAATGCGGTGGAGGCTTCGACCTTCGTTGCAGCGGATCTGAAAATGGAGGCGGCAGCTGGCGGCGTGCGCGCGATCTGGTGTGAGGGTGAAGACGGCTCGATCGAAGTGCGCAGTCTCATCGATACCAATGATCAAGAATGCGATGCGGTCGACATCGGCGGGGCATCGCGCTGCGTCACGGTGCATTCATTGCACGTTGGTCCGGCAGATGGTTTCGCGGATGCGGCATGCAGCGTTCCGTTGTTGCAACTCGTGAATCTGTCAGGTTGCGCCGACAGCACTGTCGTGACGCTCGATGCACAATTCATAGACACCTGCGCCGACCCCGTTGATCCGTCCTTCTATCCCGCTGAATCGCTGGATCAGATGTACGATTTTGCTCCCGCCGATCAGGCCGGTAACATGGGGTGCTTTCCTAGCGCCGGCGGTCAGGGCTTCTACGCTCAAGCCAACGCAGTGGATCCCGCTCGCTTTCCGGCGGTCACTTGGATCGAGCAAGGCGGTGACCGTTTGCGTGCGCGCTTTGGCTTGAGCGCCTCCGGTGTGCCCAGTCGCAATCCGGATGACGTGCGCACTGGTCTGGCGCAAATCCAGTTTTACGATACGGCACTCGGTCGACCCTGCATTCGCGGACAAACCACGGACGGTGATCGCTGCTTGCCGGAAGTTGCACCCAGCTTTAGGCCGGTGACTCAATTCATTGACGCCGCATGCAGCCAGCTGGCACTGACGGTAAACCCCAACGGCTGTCTGCCATCCACGAGCACTATCGTGATCGAACCCGACGCGGTCGGTAGCCTGATCGCTCAGTCCTTCGTGCAGGTAACCGGCACTGCGCTCGTCGATACGTTCTACACCCTCACCGATCCGGGTAAGGCCGGGCCCAACGGACCGTGCGTGCTTGAAACGGGACTGATGGATCAGGGCTTTCACGCCGTCGCCGCCGAGCGCCACCCGATCACAGAGCTTGTTGCCCTGAGCGAAACCGTCGAATAGCGGGTAAATCTCTTCGCACTGACGTCCCTAGGCGCCATCAAATCAAGAGTGACGGAGCTTGAATGGGGAGCGCCTTGTACTAGGTTACAGGGGCTTTCGGAGGTGCCTGATGTCGTCTGTTTCGCCTGTTGTGAGCTCTGCGCCTGAACCCATGAAGCTCGGAGATTTTACAGCGGGGCCACGCATGATTGGGCTGTCGGTCGTCGCGGTGGGCATTGGGGTGCTCAGCACGTTCGTCGCGTTTGCACTGCTGCGATTGATCGATCTGTGTACGAATCTTTTTTATTTCCAGCGGTTCTCATTTGAGCCTGCGTCGCCTGCGAATAACACTCTGGGTGCTCTCGCCCTGGTTGTCCCGGTCATCGGGGCGACGATCATCGGTATGATGGCTCGCTACGGCTCGGAGCGTATTCGCGGGCACGGAATTCCGGAAGCACTCGAAGCGATTTTGGTGGGTGGCAGCCGAGTCGACCCCAAGGTGGCTCTGTTGAAGCCCATCTCTTCGGCGATCTCAATCGGCTCTGGTGGACCCTTTGGCGCTGAAGGGCCGATCATCATGACCGGAGGTGCATTTGGCTCATTGATCGCACAGATGTTCTCGCTGACTTCGGCGGAAAGGAAAACGCTGCTCGTGGCGGGGGCGGCTGCCGGCATGTCCGCGACTTTTGCGTCACCGCTGGCCGCCGCACTGCTGGCGGTCGAGTTATTGTTATTCGAGTGGAAACCACGCAGTTTTGTACCGGTTGCGCTCGCGAGCGCAACGGCCGCAGCAACGCGTTATTTCGTGCTCGGCGCCGGCCCCCTGTTCCCAATGCCGGCCCATCCGCAGTTCCCCGGGGTCCCGGTGCTCTTGTGTTGCGTGATCGCTGGATTGGGCGCGGGCGCGCTCTCGTCGATGCTGACAGGTGCAGTCTATGCCGCGGAAGATTTCTTCAAACGCTTGCCCATTCACTGGATGTGGTGGCCGCCTATTGGTGGCTTGGTAATCGGCATCGGCGGCTTGATTGCACCCCGCGCATTGGGCATCGGGTTCAGCTCGATTGCGGATATCTTGCATCAAGGGCTCTTGCCGCGCGCTATCCTGGTGCTCGTCGTTGTGAAAGCTGTGATCTGGGCGACGTCGCTCGGTTCTGGCACTTCGGGTGGCGTACTGGCGCCATTGTTGATGATGGGCGGCGCCTTAGGCGGCCTCGAGGCGCAGATTTTTCCGGATGCGGGCCTTGGTTTTTGGCCGATGGTCGGTATGGGTGCGATCCTAGGCGGCACGATGCGCGCTCCGTTTACGGGCGTCGTGTTCGTGATCGAATTGACGCACGATCTGAATATGCTGCTGCCGCTGGCCATCGCCGTGACCATTGCCCACGGGTTCACTGTGTTGGTGCTCAAGCGATCGATCCTCACCGAAAAGGTGGCACGCCGCGGATTTCACATCAGTCGCGAATATTCCATCGACGAATTTGAGGTGCTGTTCGTGCGCGACGCAATGAATACCGATCTCACCGTGCTCAACGCGGCGCAGCGTCTGCGCGAAGTAGTCGCCATCCGCACTCAGCGGCGCAACGATCGCAGCCAACACCTCTACCCAGTGATGGACACACAGGGAAATTTGATGGGGGCCATCACGTACGCACACCTGTGCGTGCTGATGGATCAGCCTGCCATGTTGGATCGCCCGCTCGGAGAGCTCGCTGAATGTGCCGTTCAGACGATCTTCGGCAACGAACCCTTGCGCGCAGCGGTACAACGAATGGCCGAAACGGGCGCCACCCGCCTGCTTGTCGTCAACCCCGCGGATGCGCGAAAACTCGTTGGCAAGGTGGCGTTGCATGATGTGCTCACCGCTCGCTCGCGCCATTTGCAGGATGAACGTCGCCGTCAACGCATCCTGCCATGGGAGTACCTCGTGCCCCGCGGTTTGCGTGCCACACGGTGAGTGTGGGCTCTTTTGAGGCAGAATTTCACCCACACGCGAATGAGTGCGTGTAATCTCGCCGACCCATGAGCGGGATCAAAGGGCGGCTGCGCGAATGGCCTTACGCCGTGCTTGGGCTATCGCTCTTGTGGATGACTGTGCGCGCGCTTGAGAAAATGCTCTCGAGCTACGCCAAGGATTTCGATCAAGATCCTCTCAAGCACAACGTGTACGCGTACACCGCGCCGAGCTTTGGCGCCATGCTGCACCAGATCAAGAATCTGTACCAGCCAGCGCTCGACTTCGCGTTGCGCCGATACTTGGTTTTCCCCACTTTGGGTTTTGACGAACGTGCCTTTCGTGTTCCAGGCTCCATTTGCTACTTGCTTGCGCTGGGGCTCGTTCCTGCGCTGATCTATGCATTTCTGAGAAAACAGGAGCACCCGAGTGTTGTTGCCGTCAGTGGAGCCCTGCTCGGGGCGTTCTGGATTTTAGAGAACAAGCTGCTCTTGGCCTACGGCGTTGAAGGCCGCCACTACATGGCTGCTGCGTTTGTCTCGATGATCTGGTTCTGCTGCGCGTTCCTCTTTGAAAGCAAGCCGCACTGGGCATTTTTTCTATCGTCGCTGATCTTCGCAAACACGCACCTCTTCTCGTTTCCGCTGATCGCTACGGCCTTTGGTATTCACGCGGTGCGCTGTTGTTGGGAGCGCA
>DATJEQ010000025.1:0-2864 GCA_035496495.1 Polyangiaceae bacterium | reverse complement strand
CCGCTGCTTAACTCTCACAAAATCTGATGTTTGCGGACATGGGGATGCCGTGAACGGGGGATAGCTTCTTGTTCAATCGTCTTACTTATTCTGGTTCGTTCCGCCTGCGTACTGCGCTGGGTGGGTTACTGGCAGTCAGTTCGCTGGCGGTTGGTTGTGGGCGCGCGCTCGATACGCCGGAGTCACTGAAGGATTGGCTGCACCTGCACGCTCAGCAGGACGCGTCGACTTCAGAGGGCGGCAGCGGCGGTGACTCACAAGATCCCGGCGGTGGGGGCAGCGGGGGTACGGGCATGGGCAATGTCGGCGGCGGCGGCATTGGCGGATCGGGCGGGGTCACCACAGGTGGAACCGGAGGTGTGGGTGGCAACGAACCGATGGTGGACGCGGGTATGACCGGCGGCGACGCGGGCGATGCCGATCCACAAGGAGGAAGTGGCGGCAGCGGCGGTACGGGGGGAACTGGCGGAACAGCTGGATCAGGAGGCACCGGCGGCAGCGGCGGCACGGGTGGATCTGGCGGCGCTGGGGGAACCGGTGGCACTGGCGGTTCTGGGGGCTCGGGTGGCTCGGGCGGTGGCCCAACTGCCGTTCAGTTGGAAGCCGAGAGCGCGACGCTCACCGCCTGCAACGGCTGCGTCATTCAAGGAGGGGGCGACAGCGGTAACAAGGTTTGGGAATTCACTGATGCCGACCAGATCTGCTGGAGCGCCGTGAATGTACAGGGCATTACCATGGCAACCGTCCACTACGGCAACGGCGAACCAGGGGGCGATAAGATCAACATCACGGTCGGCGGCAATCAGGTCGGCCAGATCACGGTCGCCAACACCCTAGGCTGGGACAGCCCCATGATGACGAACACGTCTGCGACCTTTGCCGCACAAACTGGCAGCGCCACGGTGTGCCTGGTGGGCATGGGCGCCAACCAAATCGCAAGCATTGACTACCTGAAGTTGCAGTAGCCTCTCAAGGTTTGCGCTGGGAAGGGGCTACGCCCTGGCGCGCTGGATTCTTTCGGCGTGGAATTGTTTCGGTACGGTGACGGCTGTTGGGACGCTGCTGCCATGAGTCGTCGTTTGAGGCGCAATGGTAGCCGATCGCTGGCAGCCGATCGCTGGCAGCCGATCGTTGGCAGGAGATCAGCAGTGCAGTGTGACGGTCGTGACGCACAGTGCGACAGCAGGATCACACCAGCGCTTGTCAATCATCGGTGTGCACTCGTCGAAGGAACTATTTTCTCGTGAATGCAAATTGGGACTGTCGCTGGCACGCCACCTGCATTATGTTCAGGACATGAGTTCCGGGTTTGTACGAGCTGCCATGTGGGTTGCGGTATTCGTCGTCCCCGGCGGTGTGCTGCTGTTGCCGGCTCTGATTTGGCGCCGTGGTGCCGCTGCTTCTCCGCAAGCGGCAGTTCAGCAACCCGCTGTTCAACCTGAATCAACGAACACCAGCGCGGCGTAAGCTCGGTTTCCCTGTTGGGCGCTGGTACGCCGCTCTGCTCTGGTAAGCTGCATCGGTTGTGAAACCGAGTAAGCCCAAGAAGAAGCAGCCCAAGAATAAACCCAGTGCCGACGATGTCGCCGTCGTCGCGCGCATTCGTGGTGTCCGCGCACACCGCGCTCCCTATCTGAAGCTGTTCAAGCAAACAGCCGAACAAGCGCTGCAGCAGTTCCTACCGGCGAATGCCAATTCCATTTTGGAAATTGGCACGGGCGATGGGCAGCTGCGCGAGATCTTGCCGACCGCAGTGCTTCCAAACGTCATTCACACCGAGCCGTTGAAGCTCGCAATCCGCGAATTCGAAAAGCATCACCCGGGTGTCGCAATTCAGCGCGCTTCGGCCGAGGTGCTGCCGGCTTCGGATGCGTCGATCGATGCGGTGTTGGGGCTTGCGGTGCTCGATGTGGTGGAAGATGGCGCTGCGGTGGCGTGCGAGATCCACCGCGTGCTGCGGCCGGGCGGGGTGTTCATTCATTTCTTGGACATGTCCACAGTGCTGAGCGGAATGTTCCAGCTCTTGGCGCAAGGCAATTGGGTGGTGCTCCCCAACGTCGTGAGTGATCCGAGCGCCGCCCGCTTTCCAGAAGATCTGCTGTTGATCCCGTTGCCGCAGCTGCAACTCGTGTTGCAAGTGTTGGTGGCGAATCGCCATCCTTACGCCAAACCATTGCGCCAATACTTGGAGCTGTGGGCGGCGCGGCCTTTGGCCGTGCGCACCGCCACGCAGGAGTTCAATCGCTTGGCGGAAGACGCCACCCTGCGCGCCGTGCTGAAGAACCTGTTCAAGGTCGCCTACGATCTCGCGCCGCCCGCGCAGCGTCAGGCCTTCTCTAGCTTTCAGGGGCAGCCGGCGGCCTCAAGCAAGTTCTTCGAAGGGAGGCTGCGCGAATGGTTCGCGGCCTCTCAGGGCTACTCCGTTCTGTTCTCAGATGTGCAGGCCCGCTTCGAAGTGGTCCCAAGCCGCGCCGATTGGCCCTATCACTACTCTAGCCTCAGTGTCGGCGAGCACCGCAAGCTGTCACACCTTCCGAAAGTGCTGCTGTGCGAGGCAGCGCCCCCACCGCCCCCCGATCATTCACTGCTCGAGTTGGGGGTGTTCGTGTTCGCGGCGCAGAAAGCGCAATTGTAACCCGCTGCGCACGATTGAAGTTACACGCTGCGCTGATCTTGAGCCTCAAGTTAAGGCTCGTTTGTTTCGAGCAATTTGAGATCGAGGCCTTCGATCTCTTGCAGGCTTTTCCCGGCGATGCCTTGCAAATCGCCGTACATGCCCGCGGTTGAGGCGACCACGCCATCGATCTGTTTTTGGCGTTTGTCCCACAGGCGCGTCATGGTGGCGCGTTCCTTGTTCAAGTCGT
>DATJEQ010000024.1:0-4576 GCA_035496495.1 Polyangiaceae bacterium | reverse complement strand
GAGAACGCAGGAGCGACTGCGTTACACCAATCAGCTCGCAAAGATCCTCAGCCAACTCTTGCCCGACGGGACATCCGGCAGCATCAGCACAGTGCCATTGGGCCACAGGCCAAACATCACGGCCAATGATGAGCCGTTGCTCGTCACTCAGCTCCTCAATCATGTCACTGTTTTGCATCAAATCGCTGAACAGACGGGACGATACATCGAGCTTGGGCTCGAACCTGAACCGAATTGCTATCTGGAGACCTTGCAAGAAGCGGCTCTGTTTCTGCAGCGCGGCCCATTCGCCCAGAGCGGCGTTGAGCAATTCGCGAAACTCACTGGGTTGAGCAGCAGCAGGGCCGAAGAGGCGCTGCGACGCCACCTCGGAGTGTGCTTGGATGCGTGCCACATGGCGGTCGAATTTGAAGCCCCGCTCGAGGCCGTCGCGATGCTCAAAGCGGCTGGAGTTCGCATCACGAAGTTGCAGGTGAGTGCCGGGCTTTCCTGCGCACTTGGTGGCGACAAACAGGCCGATGCGCTCCATTTGGAACGCCTAGAAAAACTCAATGATTCTGTGTACCTACACCAGGTCGTCGAGCTCCACGCCGGGAGCCTCAATCGTTACGCCGATCTGCCGCAGGCCCTTTCCTCGTATCCGACGCAAGCCGGCCCGCGGCAGTGGCGCATTCATTTCCATGTGCCGGTGTTCATGCGGCAGTTGGAACAACTCGGCAGCACGCAGAGTGACTTGCAAAGCCTACTGGCGGAACAGCGCCGGGCTCCTTTCTGTTCGCACCTCGAGGTCGAAACTTACACTTGGGATGTGCTGCCCCCAAGCGCTCGCCAGGCAACTTTGACTTCCGCCATTGTTCAGGAATTGAATTGGACACTGCGCGAGTTGGGATTGCCTAGCGGTGCAGGCGCAATTCAACAATGACTGATTCTGCGCGAACCAAGCCCTCAACCTGGCGGGTGTTGCTCAACCTGGGACGGATCTCCAATCTCCCCACAGTCTGGACCAATGTCTGGGCGGGCGCAGCGCTCAGCGGCGCACACCCTTCCGTCGCAGCGTTGATCGAATGCATGATCGCGCTTTCGTTGCTCTACGTCGGCGGCATGTTCCTGAACGACGCTTTCGATCGCCACATCGACAAGGAACAACGACCCGAGCGCCCCATTCCCTCCGGCCAGATCAGTGCCACCGCAGTGTTCGGCATTGGTTTTGCTCTGCTCGCGGGGGGTACCCTGACTGCCACGCTGACGGCATCGTTGGTAACGGCGGGGTCTTTGATTGGTTCATTGGTTTCTGCCGCTGCGCTGTGCGGCGCAATCGTCGCTTACAACGTGCGCCACAAGGGCAACGCGGTGGCCCCGTTCATCATGGGGCTGTGCCGAGCGCTGGTTTACACCACGTCAGCACTCACGCTCGGGGGGCGATTGACTCCGGCGCTGCTGGTGGGTGGATTGGGGCTGCTGCTTTATGTTGTCGGGCTCACCTTCGTGGCTCGGGGTGAAAACAAAGGCGTGTTGGAAAGTCCCAGCGCGCTCGCTTTCCTGTTCGCCCCTACCCTGGCCTTCGCCTGGCTGGCGCAGCAACAGTCGGGAGAAGCTTTCCTGCTTTCCGGTGCGCTGTGGCTTATTTGGCTGAGTTACTGCCTAAGGCCGCTACTACGAGGCCAAAGCTCAGTAATGCGGGCTGTGGTGCAGCTGATCGCTGGAGTCAGCTTGGTCGATGCCGCCCTTGCGGGAGTCCTTGCGGGGCCGTGGTCTCTAGCCGTTGGAGCCCTCGGCACCGGGTGCACACTGTTCTTGCAGCGCGCCGTGCGCGGCACTTGACGCTCACTCGCGATCGTCGAGGTAACGCGCTTGCAAATGCGCTTTAAAATCCCGCGTGCTCAACGGCTCACCGGTTGCTCTCATCAGCAATTCATGTGAAGGCAACAGGCTGCCCTGTGACCAGATCTTCGCGCGTAACCAATCGTCGATTTCTTTAAAATGCCCTGAGGCAATCTGTCGGTTGAGATCCGGAAGCTCGCGAGCCAATGCGTGCTGCAACTGAGCGGCAATCAATGCCCCCAAGGTGTACAAGGGGAAGTAGCCGAACAGCCCTGCTGGCCAGTGCACATCTTGCATACAGCCGTCGCGGTAATTCCCTGCGACGGAAAGGCCCAGCAGTTCTTGGAGCAGGGCCCCCCACGCATCAGGAATTTCCGCCACCTGCAATTTCCCAGCGATCAGATCGCGCTCGATCTCGTAACGCAGGATGATGTGACTGGGATAAGTGACCTCATCAGCATCCACTCGAATGAATCCGGGGCGTACGCGGGTGCCCAGGGTATACAGATTGTGCGCTGAAAACCCCTCAGCCTGGGATGCCGCTTCGTCCGAGAAAGTCTGGGCTATCAGCGGCGCCGCGAATTTCAAGAACGCCGGACTGCGCGCGATCAGCATCTCCGTGAACAAGCTCTGACTTTCATGGGTGGCCATGCCGCGCGCGGCGCCCACGGGTTGCCCCAACCAGCGATCGGGCAGCCCTTGTTCGTATTTTGCGTGACCCGTTTCGTGCAGTACGCCCATCAAAGATGAGGTGAAATCGCCCTCCTTGTAGCGCGTGGTGACACGCACATCGCGGGGCAACCCGCCACAAAAAGGGTGATGGCTCACATCCAGTCGGCCGATGGTGAAATCGAACCCAATTGCGGCCATCAAGCGCTCACCCAATTGCTTCTGCAGCGCAATGGGAAATGGGCCATGCAGCTCGACCACCTTGTCCTTCGCCTGCTTGCTGAGACACGCCTGCAAGAACTGCGGCAAGAACCCGCGCAAATCGTTGAATAACCCATCGATTTGCTCTTGGGTGATGCCTGCCTCGAAGCCGTCCACTAAGGCGTCGTAGGGCGTGGTGTGCAGCGCGTCGGCTAACGCTTGAGCCGTTTGGCGCTTAAGGGAGACCACCTCTTGCAGGTACGGCAAGAAGGAGGCCCAGTCGTTCTTGGCGCGAAGTGCGCGCCAGGCCTGCTCGCTGTGCGCCTCTGCGCGCGAGGAGGCTTCGACCAAGTCGCGCGGTACGCACAGTGCCCTGCGGTATTGCTGCGAAAGCTCGTTCAAATTCGCTCGCTGCCAATCGTCGAGCAAGCCCTTGCCGGCTTCCACCTGAGCCTCGCCCAACAGCGACTCGAGCTCCGGCGCCGTAGCCAACTGGTGGCGCAAGCCGCGCAAAGTCGAGAGCGCATCGGCTCGCGAGGCTCCCGCTTTGGCGGGCATGATCACCGCCTGATCCCAGTCCAAAATGGCGCAGGCGTGGTCGATGTCCCCCACTTTGCGCTGATGGTCTTCTAGTTTCTGGTAGGCCAGGGTCCGATCAGCCAGGTTCCAATCAGGAGGAGTCATGGTGGTGGCTCGACGAATGCTGGCAGTATAGGCACGAGAGACAGAGATTGAGGAGATTTGACGCCGCCGCCCCAGTTTGCGAGCGTTGTGCGGTGAATCTCCTGCTGCTGCGGCCTGTGGAAATCGACAGCAGCGGCTGTGTCACGCTGAACGACCGTCGCGCTGAACACCTGCTATCGGTGCTCAAAGTAACGCCGGGCGGCACGGTGCGCGTGGGCTTACTCAATGGGCCTTTGGGGCAGGCGGTGGTGATCGACATAGCGGCGAATCACGTACGCCTGCGTTGTCAGTTCGAGACCGCCGCACCAAAAGCTCCTGAGGATGTCTTGCTACTGGCCATGCCTCGCCCAAAAGTGCTCGCCCGCTGTTTGGAGCACGCGACAAGCCTTGGATTTGCTCACATCGTGCTGTTTCGCTCGCGACAAACGGTGAAAAGTCACTTCGAAAGCCACGTGCTCCATGCCGATCAGATCCACCGCCATTTGCTGGCTGGGCTTGAGCAAGCCCGACGGACCTTCTTGCCAACCGTGACCGTGTTTCAGCGCTTTCGGCCGTTCGTGGAAGATCACCTGCAAGTGCTGATCACCTCGCACAATCGTTACCTCGCCGATCCAGACGCGGTCGACACCCTTCACCAGTGCAGCCCCGAGAACGAACCCTTCACTTTGGTAATTGGCCCCGAGGGTGGTCTCATCCCGCACGAGGTGTCGTGCTTTGCCGAGCGTGGGTTCCAGCTGTTCAACGCGGGACCCCACCCACTGCGGGTAGAGGCCGCGCTGAATTTCGTCACGGGGCAGCTCGTAGCTCTGCGCGAAAATCAGCCGCGCGCAGAGCGTTAGAACACGTCGTCGATTGCGCCCTCAGCATTCAACGCGCGCACGGCCACGTCGTAAGCAAAGCCGGCGCGTGCCAAACGCGCCAAATCACGGCGGAGTTGGTCCCTGTCCGCAGGGTTGCCTGCGAAGGAACCGAGCCTTCGACGCTTTGCGAATGCAACCGCCGCGTCCAGCTCCGAGCCACCGCGGACGGGATCATTGGCGTGCGCCACCAGTGCGCCTTCGATCAGCGGTGCAGCAACGCCGCGGGCCTGCAAACGCGATCGAATAGCTTTGGCCGATAGCCCCCGTTCCCTCCATGAACTGACCAAATGCTGTGCGAAGCGCTGATCATTCAAAAGCCCTGATCCCTGGAATCGCTCAAT
>DATJEQ010000023.1:0-4171 GCA_035496495.1 Polyangiaceae bacterium | reverse complement strand
GCCGAGCTGCACCAAACTGCTCACCACGTCCAAGTCCAGCGAACGCGGGTAAACTTGCCCCACGTTGCCCAAGGCGCGGGCAAACCCCAAATGTTCCGCGACACGTTGCTCGAGTTGCGCGAGCTTTTTTGCGTCGCCGTTGAGTACGTCCAACTGATCTTGTTGGGTGCCGACCGGGCCTTTGATGCCGCGCAGTGGGTAGCGATCGATCAGATCATTCAAACGCTCGAGGGCGCACAACAGCTCTTCGCCGACATTGGCAAAGCGCTTACCCAAGGTCGTCGCTTGCGCGGGTACATTGTGGCTGCGCCCGGTGATCACCAAGGTTTCGTACTCGCTCGCGCGTCGCGCCAGGCGGGCCAATGCCGCAACGGCACGCTCGCGGATCAAAATCAGACTTTGACGGATCAGCATTTGCTCGACGTTTTCTGTCAAATCGCGCGACGTCATCCCCAGGTGGATCGCTTCGTAGCCCGCGAGCGCACAGAATTCTTCAATGCGCGCCTTCACATCGTGGCGCGTCACTTCTTCGCGCCGGCGGATCGATTCCAGATCCACCTGGTCGATCACCTTGCGGTAGGCGGCAGCGGCCCCTGGCGGCACAGCAACGCCCAGCTCGCTCTGCGCTTCCAGCACTGCGAGCCATAATTGTCGCTCCAGCACGATGCGCTGACGCGGCGCCCACAGCGCAGTTAAAGCCGGGCTCGCGTAGCGACCGGCTAACACATTGGGAATAGCGGCGCGCTCAGTCATTGCGATGCTCACCGCTCTCGAATGAGAAATCTAAATTCTCTTCATCACAGGCCTTCGCCAAATCGCGACGCAATTCGGCCAGGGCTGTTTGACTGGGGATCTGCAAGTCGGCATTGAGCAGGAACATGGGCGTGCCACTTTCCGGCGCGAAACTGATGCGTGAATCCAGCCGCGCGACGTTGATCGAGTGCCCCGCGAGCACGCCGGAGACTTTGGCAACAATGCCGGATCGATCGAGGCCGCTGACGCGGATGCGGTACGGCAGGTAGCTCTTGGGACTTTGAGCTTTGCTGGTGGGGCGCAAGGACAGGCTCAGCGTGCCCTCTTTGCCGATTGCGGCGAGCTTTTGCTCCACAGCCTGGGCCTGCGCTGCGCCACAGGTGATCAACACAATGAGCGCGAACTCTCCGCCCAAGATGGCCATGCGGCTGTCTTCCAAATTCGCTCCGGATTCCGCAATGGCCGCGCTGATGCGCTGCACCAAGCCCGGTTGATCGGGCCCCACCGCGGTCAACACCAAATAACGACGCTCTTCTGCCATGCCCACTCATTATTCCTAAGCCCCAGCGCCGGCAATAACAGTACCGCCCGAAGTGCATTTCCCCACGAACGGCCCGCTTTTGCCGGCGATCTGCCGGTGCAGCGGAGTTAGGGTGAATTCACAGCCTGACCAAATACAGCCACCACCGTCACTTCTCCCAGCGGATCGTCTCGCAACAATGGAAACCCCACATCGACACGGAGCACGCTGGTTTGGAGTTGCGGGAAACCGAAACGCAGGCCGACTCCGGCACCGTCGCGCAGCTTGAGTTGATTCATGGTCGTGAATGCATCTCCGACGTCATAGAAGAGCGCTCCACCAATTAACACCGACAAAGTTTGCACAGGGACGGTGCGGAACTCGATGTTTCCGGAAACCAAATTGGCGCCAATGAGAGCACCGGGGCGATACCCGCGCAAACGATCCGTGCCTCCCAAAACCAAATTGCTGTTGAGGTAGTTGATGTACTGTCGAGTGAATCGCGCATCATACACGAAGCGTCCAAATCCGAGTTCCGGTGTCACAAAGTGGGCCGCTGACTCCAGCGACGCGTCACTCTTGCCTTTGGAACTGAATTCGGTGCGCGAGGTTGCCACCGCCTTCAGAAACCCTGATCGCACGGGCCAGGTGTAACCCATGCTCGCAACCGTACCAAAGAGGTTACGACTGGACCCCCAAGCCTTCAATGCCGGATAGATCCTGATCAGCGCGTTGTGACCCAGCTGATAGTCTTCTTGCAATCCCAACGTCCAGTAGTTGAGCATCCTTTGAAATTCAAAGCGATGGGCGTAAAGCTGGATGAAAGGATCAATGGTCGTGTAACGGGTGGGCAGGTAATTGCTGAAATCGGCCACGGCAGCGGCCAACTCGGCTTCCGGATCGCTGGGCATTCTGCCTGAAGCGAAGTCCAGCGTCCGGTACCCGTCTGGATCCAGGACTCCGTCCTGATCGGGAATTATTTGTTCGAAGTCAACTTCACTCATCGCCGGAGTGTGCACATGAGAGGATCTTCGCGTGGCTTCCGCGCCGACGGATATGTCGTATTTGTCGCTCTCTCCATAAGAGCGCGTGACGTACATCCCACCCCACAGGTAATTTGAGGTAAATCGGTACGGGATAGCGACGGCACGGTTCCGATCAAAATCAATGAGACGGTGGGTCTTATCTTCTGCGCCCCCGCTGCAGATCGGTTTCACGGCACTGATGCCATGCGCGATCGTTTCGCTCCAACCGAGGTAGGTTTGCCATGCCCATTTTGCCTGCGAGGAGTACAGCCGTTGGCCGTAACTGAACGACCCGTTGCTTCCCTCGATCTTGCCGGTATCGCAATTGATAACGACGGACGCACCGACATCCGAATCGATTCTACTGCCGGCAATCCGTGGAAAATGGAGACTACCCCCCACCGAGTAGTTGAACGTTGTAAACACCAAGTTGCCAGATACGGAATGGTGGGTCCCAAGTAGATTGTCTTCAGAAGGTTGCAATCCCAAGTAGTAGAGGCGACCATTGTAGAAGCGCGGATCCGAATTAAGGCGCAAGCTGAGCACATCCTTCGTCACCACCAACACCCGCACCTTGTCCGGCGTCGAGCCCTTCAAGGGCACCACGAGTGCGACGGTGAATTGCGGCTCGGCGCGCAGGTTGCGCTCAGTTTCGTCGGCGAGGCTGGCAGAGTAGATCTGCCCCTCTTTGAGCAGCACCTCGCGTCGAATCACGTACGGGCGAGTCGTGTAGTGGAACCAATTGAGAAAATTAGGCCAGGGATCGCGGTCGTCGATCATGTCGAGCGGCACCACTTCAATCGACTCGACCGCCTTGCCTTCCGGGTTGGGCTCGCGTTCCCCCTTCAGTCGCTCAAGCGCGATCGCCACGCTCTCTTTCTCGTACTGCGACAATTCTCGTTGCGCAGCTGGCGGATCCGCCGCCGAAGCCTCGCCCGATAGGACTGTGAGCATGAGGGCGAGGAGCGCCCCCGGCGCCCTTCGCACGCGGTCAGCGCATTTCATGCCTTGCAACCCGACAATCACCCAAGCCCAACCTGACAGCAGCCCAGCCTAGCAGCAGGCAACCCCAAAGCAGAACCCCAAAGCTCATTTGCGCCGCTTTGGCAAATCTATCCGACCTAACTATACTGCGCCCATGTCTTCACGAATCCCGTTCCCCGTCACACTTTTGGGTACTTTGGGCAGCATCGTTGCGCTGATCTTCGCCTTCGATTGTTGCAGCCGGCAGAGCAGTCACGCAGGCAGCAAAGCTGCTTCCCAGGTTGCGCCGGTGGGTTCTGCTGTGCCGCCAGCCAGCGCCCCCCGCAGCGACGCGGATTTGCGCACTGACGACGAGAAGAACACCATCGACGTGTTCCGCCGTTCCTCGGCCTCCACGGTGTTCGTGACGCAGAAGCAACGCTATGTGGATTATTTTGGTCGTGTCACCGATGAGGTGCCCGCGGGGTCTGGCTCGGGGTTCGTGTGGGACAAGGTCGGCCACATCGTGACGAATTTTCATGTGATCAAAGACGCCAGTGCCCTCACCGTCACCCTCGATGACCAACGCACCTTTGACGCCGAAGTCACCGGATTTGAGCCGCGCAAAGATGTTGCCGTGCTCAAGTTGGTGAACGCGCCGGACAATCTGCACCCGATCAGCGTCTCCAGCACGTTGCCGAAGCTCGAGGTGGGGCAGAAAGTGATTGCGATCGGCAATCCCTTCGGCCTCGATCACACCCTCACCACCGGCATTGTGAGTGCCTTGGGTCGTGAGATGGACGGCATCGGCGGTGTTTCAATTCGCGACATGATCCAGACAGATGCAGCGATCAACCCTGGCAATTCCGGCGGGCCATTGGAAAGCTCGGCCGGATATCTGATCGGCATG
>DATJEQ010000022.1:0-7122 GCA_035496495.1 Polyangiaceae bacterium | reverse complement strand
CGGAATTGATGATGACTGCGGATCCTGTAGTGTTGGTCTGGGTGTTGTTGGCGATTGCACCGACTTGGAAGGTCAAGCTGAACGCCCCTGGATTTACCGAACTGATCAAGGTGTGGCTGCCTGAGCCCAAATACGCATCGCTGGCCACGGTCTGCTCAGTGAAGCACGAAGGAGCGTGCTCGATTGTGGAACCGAATACCACGCCTGTGCCTGGGTCTCTGAGCTGGACCAGTGTCGGATCGGTAGAGGATTTGGGCAGTTTTTCCAAACCGCCGCTGAGTGGGTCGCCAATAATGCGCGGCGAGATGTAGTCCATTCCGGCCAGGCGAAATTCCGGTTTAGCACAGATTATTGGTTGATCCGTGCCCGGAATCCCGGTCGCGAAGTACAGTACGCCCCCGAAAATGCCCATGCGGCCTGTCACGCGCTCTGCCTCGAATTCACCCGCGTTGCATTGGGTGGGGTTTCCACCTGCGGGGCACCCGAAATTATACTGCCAATTAAGGTTGGCGACGAACGTGTTGCCCGTGCCACCGAACTTGTCGGTGAGCGACACCACTCGATTGATCGTATTCGATGGCGCCGATTGCACGCGCTGCGCACCCGTCGAAAATGCGACAACTACGTTGCCTTCCGGATCCGTGGTGAGCACGGGTTGCGTTTCGACCGGCTGCCCCCGATCGAAATCCTGTCCCCACATTGCATCAAAGAATACTTTCATGGACCACTGCGCCGGATCCGGATTGCCCACGTCAATGCGCCAGAGCCGACCCTCGCGGTCGCCGACGAAGAGACGATCCGCGTTAGTGGCGGTGTCGGTGGGATATGCCGCGGGTTGACCCACGATTGGGGCGGGGATGTCGACCACCGTCACCTTGCCCGGGTCAATTGAGGCCAGCGACTCCGTGGTGCGGAAGCTGCGCAGGATCTCGCCAGTATCCAGGCGTACGATCGTGAGCGATCGCGCTTCTCCTGCATTGGAATAGCGCCGCACCTGTGGCCGCTGAGCGTAAGTGGGTACGCTGATGGCTCCCAAAGGCCCGGGGTTTGCCACAGTATTGAGCGGCGTCCCAGCGTTGCCTCCGGGTAGAATAGCCACGGCCGTGTTCACCACCGTTGCTGTGCTGCCGCTGCCCACTTTGACGGCCAAGTTCGTGATCAGCGGCGTGCCACCGCTGCCGAAGATGGGGCGGCTGTAGTTGTCGCGCGTCAATTGCCACAAGAATTTAGGCCCACCGTTCTCCAGATCAGGCGTGGTGACATCCAAAGCGAAATAGCCACCTTCCACCTGCCCTTCGCCAAATCCTTGCACCAGGATTGTGCGAAATGTGCCATCACCCGCCTGCGCGCTGGTCGGCGTGCGTTCAAGTACCGTGCGCGTGGTGAGGCTGCTGGCCGGCACGTCCGCGATAATCGGCGCTCCGTCGAGCAGCACCGCCGGCGTACTGGGGTATTCTGTCTTGAGCACCGAGAGCACCGCCGGAGGGATGAATGACCACAATTCATTGTTCTGCAGCGAATCCACCTTCTGGCCTGTGGCGTCGTAGGGGGCCACTTTGAACGCGTGCAAGAAGCCATCCACGGTCGAGGTGTAAAGCACGGTTGAGCGCTTTTGGTTTTCCAATTGCGCGGCAAACCGGCGGTAGTTTTCATCCCGCAAGAACTCCTCGGCAGGCCCAGAAACAATCGCCGGCGACGAGTTGTAGATCCCGCCCAGTAGGCTCTGGCGTTGCGGTGCACCGTCAGCGTTTTGGTCACCCAGGGCCCAGGTCATGATGGCGTCCGCGCATTGTTCATCAGTGAGGGTGGGAGTGGTGCAATCGGCAGAAGAGACGTTCATGCGCGTGGCGGTTGTTGCGTCCACCATGCCGGCGACTGAGAGCGGCCCCACCAAATTGGCTCCGCGGTTGTCGATCCCGTCGAAGTAATTGGAGGAGGGATCGACATTGGGGCGCAGCGTCAGCGTGCCCGTGCCCACCACCACACCCTGGGTGCCGAAGAATTGACGGGGCGAGCCTGAACGAGAATTGACATGTGCAGCAAAATCGTCGCCGTCTGTTATGGACACCCCCAATTGGGTCGGGGTCTGGGTGGCGTCGCAAATCGTTCTCTGGCGCGTGAGTTTCCCTTGCCAAATGGAGCCTGCCGCAGGGTCGAAGCCGGAGCTGAATTGCATTCCCTTCGCGGCGCCAGCACCAGCGACGGTAGAAAAGGCGGGGGCAGTCCTCGTGGTGGGATTGCCCAAGGATCCTAAGATGCCGTTGAAAACGCTGCGCAGCTCCTGACGCGTCCTTGGGAAGAATGCTCGCCTTGGATGGGAACTTATTTGCTGTTCGATTTCATTACTTGTTTGGTTGTTAGTTTGGTTAGTTTGGTTAGTTGATGTCGATCCGGCAAGTGCAATTTGATTGAGCGTGCAGCAGGCCTGCAGACTGCGATCGTTGGCATTATGCGGATCGCTGCATTGTGCGTCGGTTAGGTGCGCACAAGGAACGGTCACTGACGAGCCATACGGCTGGGCGTCTTTCATAGCGAAGCCGATCACGAATGTCTCCACGCTGTGGCTGTCGCCGTCCGTGTGGGGGAGCGGATCCTTGACTAAGGTGTCAGCAATGACCGCCGGCGTTTCGTAAGGGCACACCCCTTGTGCTGAGCAATCTTCACAGAACGGCCGCAGATCCAGATTGGGCTCACCGTCGCTGAGCAAGATCATCACAGTCTTGCGGCAGTCCGCCTTCCACAGGGCGTCGTCCTTTGGCCCAAACGCGCCGGTGCCGGTGATCGGATCGGTGGTGCCGTCGGTCCACAGGAAATGCATCGCATCGTCGAGCTGCGCGGCCAGGGGAGTTGCGCCGTAGGGGCGCGTGCTCAACAAGATCTGCTCAATCCACTGAGCGCGACGCTCAGCGTCAGCTGGGTCTGCATTGTTATCTCCGAAGGCGACCATGCGACCCTCCCAAGGGGGAGCTGCGGCGTTGCGCCCGCCCACCTCCTGCTGCATCGCGGTGGTGCAATGGGGCGGCCTGCCCGTGCGTGGCTGATCCGTCTGGATGGCGCAATCGCAATGGGGGTAATTGGGGTTAGTTGGGCTGCAGCTGTTTCCGTCAACGTGCGCAGGATAGGGACTGGGGCCTGGGTTTGCGACGTAATAGCTCCATGCGCCATTTTCCCCCGATGGGTTATCGGCGCCCGACGCTCCGTTGACCCCCGTGCCCGGATCAGGGTGCGAATCGAAGGTCATCAACCCGAAGCGCATGCGGCCGCGGTAGATGTCGAGCATGCCATCCGGCCGCTGCTCCCAGGCGCTGCAACCGGGGTGCGTGGAAGGATCAACGGGCCGCAACACTGTAGAGGGCGGAATAAAGGTGAATGTGTTGACGGCCTTATCGGGGAACTCATAGGGATGTTGCCGATCCGGCACCACGCCCGGCCCAATCAAGCAGTTGTTCGACAGCGGCCGGTGGTAGGGCGTGTCGTAACCGAAATCGTACGGGGCAGGGACATCCGGCAAGGCAAATTCTGTGCGGAAAGCGCTGGTGCTGCGATCTTCCGAAAAGCAGCTGTAGTTGACGAAGGTGCCCGTCATCACGGACAACAGATCGATCCAGCGACTCGACTCATTGGGCGAACTGGGATCGCCCGGGTTGCACACTGGATAGTCGAAATCGCCGGTGCTCGGATTGGCCTCAGCCTTGTATTCCATTGATCCCGAGGTATCGACCAGCAGCATCACGTTAGGCAGCGGCTTCTCAATATCCGTTTGCGCGCCCGCGGGCAGCGCGCAAAACACCGCACCGGCTAAGAGTATCGCGGTTTGAAGTCGAAGATGTCGCACTGCCTGTTGCTCCCTACTGGTTGATTCGCTTCATCAATTCATCTTGGAGGGTTATTCCGGGAATGGCCCGAAGATGACTTGCCCACGCAGGCGCTGCAGCCCGCTTGCAATCGTGAATGCGTTGGTACAGCTGCCCGCGGGGGCGCCTGCGGGCATGACTTGCCCCACGGTGAGGACCGTGAATTGGTAGTTCTTGGTGTTGCTGTAACCCGCAAGGCCGCCGGGCAAGATTCCCAGATCGTCCATCTCGATCGAGAAAGTAGCGGTTTCACCGTTGTTGATGCCGTTGGCGGGTGACAGGGACGCAACTGAATCGTGATTCAACGAGCCCATGAGGCCAGCAGGCAAATTGGGGTCGATCACGCGCACCATGATGTCGGCCGTCTCGTTTCGAACGCAGGTCGGCGAATTCTGAAAACGACAATCGCCCCGTGCGCCGAGTGCGCCGGTGAGCTTCTGCTTGTACACATCCGGAATTCCCGCGACGTCTGCCGCCAGCGCTCGCATGGCAAACTCGGCTGCGTATTGGGCTTGCAAGGCGCGACGGCTATTACCAGAGGCCAAATCCAGCTGACTCGACGAGCGCGCGGAATACACTCCAATGGCACTGATGATGGTGAGTACCATCACCACCATGAACAACGCCATGCCGCGCTCTTGCGTTGCGCAGGTCTTGGTGCGCCGCACGGTAGGCAAACGAGGGCGGTCGCTCACCATGTCAGCCCCAGTTGGTTGTTCAGCGCGACCTGTGCGCTCACCGTGCGAACGCGCGCATAGGGAGCCTTCCCGTTGGGGCCGATACCAAAGCGAAGCAAGGGGCCGCTGTCGATAGGCGATGACGTCGCACGATCGGCGTCGCGAGAGCGAACCGACAACGTGACCCCAACCGCGCGCAGCATCTGCGGCCCAGTAATGGGGGAGCTGGTCGACGTATTATCGGCCCAACCGGTGATGCCAACTTCCTCAAGGCGTCCGGTCCCCGGGATCGCTGCGGTTAGCGTGAAGTCTAGGTTGACGGTGTATTCAGCGATCAATTCGAGGGTGGAGTCGATCGGAGTGCCGTCGACGGATAATTCTTCTCGGATCAGATCGACGCGTGTGTCGGCGTCGGAGGGATCGGCATACAGCGCCTTGTAATTGTCGTTGGTCGCCAGCGACCGCAAATCGTAGCGCACGATGTTGACAGGATTGATCAAAGCCCCGGTGCCCGTGCCAGAGATGCCGCAACCGGGTCCCGTGTCGCGTGTCTGCAATTGGGGGCTATTGCTCAATTCGACATAGGGGCTGTCGCCGCCGAAGGCGTTCACAACGCGGCCATACAGCTGCCTACCCGAAGGATCGACGATGCGCACGGCAGTGTCCGGTTTGAATATGGCCTGGATCTGCGCATTGCTCACGCTGACCACATCATTCGCCACGGTGCCCACGCGTCGCATGGCGACACTCTGCAACGCTAGATACACCTTGGTATTGGTTGCGCCCGCGCCCATCTCAATGTCTCGCACTTCATATTGATCGGGTGAAGAGTAGTTACCTGCCAAGACAATCGCCTGGGGACTGAGCCCAGCGGCGGCGATGCTGGCGCTGAAACCCGTTGGGTAAGAGTCCACTTGTGGTGCCGGCACAATCCAGATGCTCTGCAGGTGATTCAAGTATGTTGGCCAGGCGGTTCCCAAGTTTACCGTTGGCCCCGCACACACAATGGGATCTTGTCTGATGTTAGGGGTTGCCATGAACCCGGCTCGCGCGATGTCAGCGCGCAATCGCTCGAAGCCGATCATGCCGGTAATCGAGGCCTCCGCCGTGTGCGCCTGACTTTGATAGAAACGAGAAGCCTGCCGCGCGAGCAGAAAGACCGATATCGAGATCATCAGCCCACCGGACATAGCAACCATCAATTCCGTGAGGGTGAAGCCCCGTGCGCCTTCGCGACGCACGCGCGCCGCATGCGAACAGAAGCCCGCGCGGCGATGGCGCAACACTGAGCGAAGGACAGCAGAGAGAGTCATTGGTCGTGTTGCAAGAGCGCAGTGGTCATGTAGACGAAATGGTAGGCCTTAAGCCCCTCTGGGCTGGTCACGTTGAGGGCCGTCCAAGAGCAGGGGTTGTCCCCCAAAGGAATGCGTAAATCAGGCACGCTGGTACGCGACCAGTAGACGCGCACTTCGGCGCGCAGCAGCCCGCCACCCTGGGTGGAGGAGGCGACCGAAGGGTAGAGCCACTTGAATCGGATGTCGCTGCAAAACACGGTGTTGACGGATGGGAGCCGCTGCGGTGATCCATTCATGTCGAAGGCCGCACCCCACGCTCGCGCGCCGACATACTCTGGGCGAAACCAGTCGGGTCTGGACTGCTGGACAATCCAATCCGTGCTCGCATAGTTTGCTGCTTCGGTTTCGCCCACTTTCCACTTATCGGAATCGGCAACCAGCTGATCGATCCACCCTTCGGCGATGCGTGTCGCGGTGGTCAGCGCTTTGGCGTGCCGAGTGGCCTGCGCCGTGACGCGCTCCATCGTGATGATACCCGCAGATCCAACCGCCAGGACTGACAGAGCCAGCATCAGTTCGACTGCGGTGTATCCGCGCGCGCCGTGCTTCGTCATGGTGTTGGCTCCGCCACGGCCACGATTCGCGCAATACCATTGGGCAACAGCATGACATTGCGCGTGAGCCCAATCGGCTCGCCGACATCGCCGCGATACACGCTGGCTTGGTAAATACCCGTCAGCGGTGCGAACGTTCCGTTCAAATTGGTTCGCATGAAGGTGCGACCCATCGGCGTGAAGCATAGATCGAGCGCGGCCGGGTTGGCGCCGCCGGGAGCCACCATGACAGCCCGCACTTGGGAGTACTCCGCGCGCTGTCCGAAATCCAACGAGGTCACATCGCGGTATTGCTGTGGGCCAGCATTGTTGAAGTCGGTGATGGTGCAGCTTGGTTCAGGCAATGATTGACAACCCGCGCCGGCAGAGGTGCCGCGCTGGGCTTCGCGCACCAAAAAAGCTCCGCGCGTGGACTGCGTGTAACGAACGAGCACGGCCGCGCCGCGCCCAATCGCCTCCGAGCGCGCCATCTGAAACAGCAACGCAACGCGACTGGCCGCTTCTCCTGCACGGCGCTCTCTCATGCGGCTCACGATGCTAGGGATGGTGAGCGCAGCGACCACCGCAATGATGATCACGACGACCATCAGCTCGATCATCGTGAACCCCGAGTTGGCGCCACCGATCGCGCGCCTCGCTACGAGGCGTCCGGCGACATGCGGCGGGTGAGCAAAGCACGCCT
>DATJEQ010000021.1:0-5355 GCA_035496495.1 Polyangiaceae bacterium | reverse complement strand
GACGAATGCTCTGCTGCGGCTCAATGAAGGTGCGGCCGACGTAATGGCTGCGCACCAGCCCCATTTCAAAGGGGATATTGGCCTGCTCGGCATAGCCGATGGTTGCCGGCACGCCCGAATCCGGAACGGGGATGACCACATCCGCTTCCACGCGTTGCTCACGCGCCAACGCGCGCCCCAAGTTCTTGCGCGCCTCGTACACGCTGATGCCGTCCAAGATCGAATCCGGGCGGGCAAAATAGACATACTCGAATACGCAGCGACGGCTGGGCGTTTCCGCAAAGGGGCGACGGCTGGTCATGCCGTTGCGATCAAACACCAGCATTTCGCCTGGGGCCACGTCGCGCAGGTACTTGGCACCGATCAGATCGAAACTGGTCGGCTCGCTCGCGACGACGTACACCGGATCATCGCCGGGAATTTGGCCCACTAGCAACGGACGAATCCCGTGGGGATCCCGCACCGCGATCATCTTGTCTTCCGACAGGCACATCAGCGAATACGCCCCACGCACCTGGCTCAATGCATCAGCAATGCGATCTTCCAGCAGGCGCTGGGTGCTGATCGCAACCAAATGCACCACGACTTCGGTGTCGCTCCCGCTCTGAAAAATAGACCCGCGCTCTTCCAAGCGCTCACGCAGGTTCTCTGCGTTGGTCAGGTTGCCGTTGTGGGCAATAGCAATGGAGCCGCGTGAATAATCCACCGCAAAAGGCTGCGCATTCTTGAGCATTGAGCCCCCCGCAGTGGAGTAGCGAACATGCCCGATCGCATACTTGCCCTGTTGCCGTGCAATCCAGTCTGATGAAAATACATCCGCGACGTGACCCATGCCGCGGTGCGCGCTCAGCTGCTTGCCGTCGCTGGTGACAATGCCCGCGCTCTCTTGCCCGCGGTGCTGCAGCGCGTGCAACCCCAGGTAGGTGATGTTCGCTGCTTCAGGGTGACCGTAGACGCCGAAGACGCCGCACATAACTGTCGAGCCCGATCGCAGCCGCCTTTGCGCCATTGCTGGGCTGAGCTGCGTGGAGTTCATGCCGCCAAATCCACCGTTCGGCAAGGGCGCAGTCGGGGCAGCGGGGATTCACCCGGTTTCTGGGGCAATTCGCTGTCGCTGCAATTGGGAGTGCCCCACAGCCTGGAAACTGGGGGCGCTTGGTGGCCTGGCTGGGCGTTCGGGCGCAGCCGTTTTTGTGCACAATCCGCTGCTATTGGATGCGCCGGGTCGGGTAATGTTCGGCGGTAATCGACCATGCGCGCCCTGGATGAGCTGCTGAACAAGTGGCGAAAGAACCCCGACGCACAGCTCACGCTGGCCCTGTGCTCGCATTTGGGCGGCAGTGAGCAGGAGGATCTGATCCGGGAGATCGGCGTCGCCGCCGAAACTTGGCACCGCAGAGATCTGAAAGTGATGCTGGGGGTAGGTCGCATGTACCTCGATTCCGGCTTGTTGTCGGAAGCGCAGGCGGCGCTGGTTGCTGCGGGCAAGGTAGATCCGAATGAATCTTCACCGTACCGGTACTTGGGTGAGGTGTTGTTGCGCAGGGGCGATGCGGCACGCAGCGAAAAGGTGTTGGCGCGCGCGATTGAATTGGGGCGCACCGACGACGAAACCAAGCTGTGGCACGATCGAGCGCTCGTTTATATGGGGTTGCAAAAGCGGGTGGGTGCAGAGGCGGTAGCCGAGGAATTGGGGCGCACATTGCCTCGCACGAATTCCATCCCGGCTCCGGCGTTGCCCCGCTCGAATGATTTGGATGTGGACCAAGAACAGGTTTCCACTCAACGCGGCGCGAATGCGGATGTGGCGAAGCCGCGCATCAGTTCATTACCTCCTCCCCCCGTTCCTCCGCGCACCGCGACTAATGCTGTGGCCAGCGCCGCTGCTCAGCAACTGGGGCATCCATCCGCGCGCCCCGTCGCTGCTGCTGGGGCGCCACACCCGGGGCCACAAGCAGCCAGAGCGCGGCCCTTGCCTTCCCCGCACGGTGGCACGTTGATGGGCCTGCCCGCGCCTCCGCCTCCCGCTGGCATGCCATTCGCGCAACAACCGGCACCGCTCTTTGCTCACGAGGCGCCCGTCCCTGCGCCGCGCACAGCACAAGAGTCCGCTCTCATATTGGCACCCCCGGTCGCCGCCACTGGGCAAGCACAGGCTCAAGTGCGGGTGAACAATCCGCTGCCGCAGATCCCCCAGGCTCCGGCGGTGCCCAAATTCGCGCCCCCGCCGGCTGCCCCTCGCGCTGCGGAATTGTGGGCGCAACCGGGCGGTGCGGCGACGCAGCAACAAGGCGGGCACGAGATGCCCGATGCGGATTTGGTGATGCAGCAGCTGGCTTCCGCGGGCGTATACGACACGCAGGTTACTTCCAGTGTTCCTTGGGAAGCACCACGAAAGCAGCGGCCGCGAGGCCTGCTATTCTTGATGGTCGCGTTGGGGTTGGTGCTAGCGGGCGGCTTTGGCTTTCATCAATATCAAATCATGGTGCGCGAGCGCGAGCTGGCGGAGGCACAGTCTTTGTGTGATGAGGTAAACGCCCTTCTTTGCCAGGGTACGCCGCAGAGCCTTCAGGCCAGCGAAGCCAAGTTCAAACGCATCTTCGAACTTGATTCCACCAATCAACGGGCTGCCGTTCTTTGGTTACGCAATCGGGCGCTCGCGGCCCTGGTTCTGGATCAGGAGCCCAGCGGTATTGCCGGCGCTATCAACCGCCTAGAAGTGTTGAAAGCCCCCGCTGAGCAGATTGCAGTGGGGCGCGTTGCCAGTTCGTTGATTGAGGGCGATTTGCCGGGTGCCGCCGCGACGATGGGCAAGTTCGACGCGACCGCTTCCGGCGACGCGTTCTATCAACTCGTCTCGGGCGTGGTGCTGGATCGGGCTGGCGACGCTGCCGCCTTGGTGCGCTACCGAAAAGCCGTCGAAATAGAGCCCAAACTCACATTGGCGCAAGTACTCGCGGCGCAGCTCGCGCTGTTGCAGCGGGTGCCGGAATCAAAAGCCGTGCTGGATACGGCGAAAGCGCAGCTAGGTAATTCACCAGCTGGAAAAGCGCTTGCGGAATTGGAATGGGATCTGGGCGCCCGCGACACGGAGCTGCCGAGTTCAGCGGTGCTCAGCAGCGCGGAGAGTCAAGCGCTGCCTCGGTTGCTGCGCGCCGTGCCATTGGCAACCACCGCACTGCAACAATTGGCGCAGGGCAGCAGCGAGGCGGGAGTCAACTCGCTGACCGGCGCGATCCACGCGGCGGGAAGTCCGCAAGTCTGTACCTGGCTAGGCTTTTTGGCCCTGGACATTGGCAAGCCGGAGCTTGCGCGCTCGGCAGCTCTACAAGCGATGCGCTTTTCTGCCGTCTACTCCGGAGCGCGTATTTTGGCAGCCCGAGTGGCTGTCTCCGGCGCACGACTGGATGAAGCGAAGAAAGCGATTGAGGGTATGGATCCGAGCGATCCCGACGTCGCTGTGGTGCATGCCGCCGCCGCTTATGAAGGCCTGGATGCATCCACTTTGGAAGACATGGGCTCGCGTTTGGACGCGGGCAAGCGCCCCAATGTTGCCGCGTTGGCTGGGGGAGTGACGATCATCTTAGGCAAGAAATATCCGAGTGCAGAAACCCTGCAAAAGTGGGCTTCGCCGTCAATGATCTACGGCGATGTGATCGCGCTCGATGCCTTGTTGGATAAAGGCGACCTCAACGCGGCCCAGAAAGTCATGGTGGCCCTGGGTGATCGGGCGAATACGCCGGCCATGGCTGTGCGCCATGCGCGCCTCTTGCGTTATCAAGGCAAGGTAAAAGACGCGGTGAACAGCGCTGACAGCGCCCTACGCGACGGCGCGCCCACGCAGCGCGCATTGATCGAAAGTGTTTACGCTCTGATCGAAGCCAGCAACACGGGGAGCGCGAAAGATCTGATCACCCGCTACCCCGCCGTGCTGGGCACCAGCGCCAGCTGGCTTGCGGCATTGGTCGATTCCAAGGGCAGCAATGCCCATCGCGCCAAAACATCCGTGGCTGCGCTGGAGCCTTTCCCCAGCGATGCGCCGCTGATCTTGCGGGTGCTCGCCGCACGCACGCTGGCTTCCGTGGCCGATCGGCGCGCCAAGGGCGGAGTTGCCCCACTGATGCGCGCGTTCGGCAAGAATCCCGACGTGGTGGTCGCCGCCAAAGCGGTGGGCCTGGCGCGCTAGCGGAGAAAACTAACTTCGCACCATCTGCGGGGCTTTGCCCTCGATCATCAAGCGCAATTCGTCGGGTTCACTGGAGCGCCCCATCGCTTCTTCCAAGCTGATAAAGCGTCGGGAATAAAGCGAGAACAGCGACTGATTCATGGTTTGCATGCCGTGCTGTGCTTGCCCCATCTGCATCTGAGAATAGATCTGGTGCACCTTGTCTTCACGGATGAGGTTACGAATAGCGGCATTCGGTACCATCACTTCCATCGACAACACGCGACCGGGTGAGCCGTGGCGTGGCAACAGCAGCTGGCTGATGACCCCTTCGAGCACGAACGACAACTGGGCGCGTACCTGGGCCTGCTGGTGCGGCGGGAACACGTCGATGATGCGGTTGATACTTTGCAACGCGGAGTTCGTGTGCAGCGTCGCGAACACCAAGTGACCCGTCTCTGCAATGGTCAGCGCAGCTTCAATCGTTTCCAAATCCCGCATCTCGCCCACTAGCACCACGTCGGGATCTTGACGCAGTACGTATTTGAGTGCGTCTTTGAAGGTCGCGGTGTCCGAGCCAATTTCGCGCTGGTTGACGATGCTGCGCTTATGCGGGTGGAGGTACTCAATCGGATCTTCCACCGTCATGATGTGCTGGCGCGTCTCGCCATTGATCTTGTCGATGATCGAGGCCAGCGTAGTGCTCTTGCCGGAGCCAGTGGGTCCGGTGACTAAAATCAGCCCGCGGGGCTTGGCTGCAAGGGAGGCAACCACCGCGGGCAGCCCGAGTTCGTCAAAATTCAAGATCTTGAACGGAATCGAGCGAAAAGCGCCCGAGACGGCGCCTCGCTGCATGAAGATGTTAGCGCGGTAGCGCGACAGATTCTTCACACCGAACGACAGATCCAATTCCTTGTTCTTTTCGAAATGGATCTTTTGTTCTTCGGTTAGCACGGAATAACACAGCTGCTTGGTGTCCACGGGGGAGAGTGGAGGCAACTTGAGTGGGACGATGGATCCGTCGACACGCAAGAGCGGCGGGGAGCCCGTGGTGATGTGCATGTCGCTCGCGCCCTTTTCGATCATGGCGCGCAGCAGCTGATGTAGGTTGACTTTCAGGGCGTCGTTCACGACTCAATCTCCCGTCCGGTGTGCGGCAGGCCCGGCAGCTGCAGTGCAGAGTCGCACAC
>DATJEQ010000020.1:0-3636 GCA_035496495.1 Polyangiaceae bacterium | reverse complement strand
AGACTATTCTGATGAGATTGTTGTGATGGGAGCGCGATCGGTGGCCGGGGTTATGGGCGTTGCGGGCGCGATGGTGCTTGGCGCTTACGCCCCGATGGCGCAGGCACAAACGACGCCCCATTGCGCTTCAGTAGCCCCATCGACCGATCCCACAGTGAGCGAGCTGCAAACAGAAGCGGGGAGTGCGCGCACGTGGCGCTACGTGTGGACCGGCATCAACGGCGGATTGACCGTGATTCCTCTTGCGGGAATTGCGGTGCTGCCAAGATCGGATCGGCCGTCGCTGATCGTCGGCGCGAGTACCTCATTCCTCGCTGCAGGCGTCACCTGGTTTTGGCCGCTCAACGTCGAGAGCGACGCGCAGAAGGCCTCTGCAGCTGCGTGCAGGGCAGCTTCCAATCAGGACGAGCAACTGAATCGCTTGCGCGAACACAGTCGGCGCGACGAGCAGGCGCGCATTCAGTGGCCTTGGCACCTAGTTAATCTTGGGCTGGCAATGATCCCCGGTGCAATTCTTTGGGCGGGCTTTCATGACTTACCGGGGGGCGCACTCACATCGGCCGGAGCCTTTGCCACCGGCGAACTTCAATTGTTGACACAGCCCACCGGGCTTTTGTCCCCGCCGGGCGCAACCGCAAGTGCTTCAACACCTTGGATTGGGAGCATCACACCGATTCACAGTGGCGTGATGCTGCGCGCTACCCTTGATTGGTAGCGCCTCAGAGTTTCTGAGGCCACAGGGCGTCCCGAATGCCGCTGGCTCTTGATACTTGAGCCGCTATTGCAGCACGCAGCACTTCTTCTTTGGCGAACACCGTCACGCGTTCTTTGGCGCGTGTGATGGCCGTGTACAACAGCTCGCGCGTCAGAACAGGGGAAACTCGAGGGGGCAGCACGAGCGCCACGTGATCGAACTCCGAGCCCTGAGCTTTGTGCACCGACATGGCGTACACCGTTTCATGCGCGGGCAACCGCGACGGCGGAAGGAAACGCAACGGTTCCTTCGCTTCAGGGTCGTTATTGGGAAAATACGCGACGATGTTCGACGCCTCCGCGTCGGATTCCTCGTCTTGCTGAGGTGATGGCTGAGCGGCATTTTGCTGCGGCGCGAGAATGCCGACGTCGCCGTTGAACAGTTGCGCTTGGTAATCGTTGGCGGTGATCAACAGCGGACGCCCGCTGTACCACGCTTGGCCGTCCGAGAGGCTGCGCTCTGAGCATAGGTGCGCCTGCGCGAAGCGATTCAATGCGATCGCGCCCATTGGGCCTTCGCGATGGGCGCACAGGAAACGAAACTTGGCGAGCTGCGACAGTTTCTCAGCCACGTCTCGTCCGCGGTGCAGCGCGCCGTAGTGTTTGACCACCAGAGTGCCGAACAGTTTGCCCAGGGTGTCGTCATCATTGACAGGGCAGAAAAAGACCTGCCCATCGTCGCTTTGCCGCATACGGGTGCCAGAGCCCGGGTCACGGAATAGTGCCAACGCCGCGTTCGCGTCGCCGATATTGATGGCCTGGGCAAGTCGCTTGATGCCGCCGCCTTCGGCAAAACGGCGGCTGTGGATCAAATGCACCATGTGATCCCCGGGCGCATTGGGGCGCGGGTTGGCCGCGCCAGCCGAGGGGCCAGCGGAGAGGCCAGCGGAGAGGCCAGCGGAGGGGGCGATTGGGAAAGAGTCTCCGGCGAGATCCTTGGCTCGCTGCGCCAATGCCGGAGAGTAGCCCGGGGTGATCGAGGGCGGGGGATACAGATCGCCTAGGATCGCTCCGGCCTCCACCGAAGCGAGTTGATCTTTGTCACCGAGCAGAATGAGGCGAGCATCGGGCGCGACCGCTTCCATCAGTTTGGCCATCAACGCGCCGTCGACCATCGAGGCCTCGTCGACGATCACGACGTCAGCGGGCAACGGATTATGGGCACCATGAGTAAATCGCGTGGGCGATCGCGGCTGAAAGCCAAGCCTACGGTGGAGGGTTGAAGCGACGGTGGGAACGTGTGCGCGGATTTCGTCGTCGCACCAGGTCGCGTCACTGGAACTCAAATTACTGCGAACGGATTCGGCCAATCGTTGCGCGGCCTTTCCCGTCGGGGCCAAGAGTTCAATGTTGTACCAAGGACGCTTGGCGCTGCGCGCCTGTTCTTGTAATAAAATCAAGATCTTGCACACGGTGTAAGTCTTCCCAGTTCCCGGCCCACCCGAGATCACCGTGAGCCGATTGAGCAGTGCCAGCAGAGCGGCTCGACGCTGCTCGGCACCGTTGAGATCCTCCGCGGGGAACAAGCGCTGCAGGCCGTGCCGCAGCGCCGTGCTGTCGAGGCGCTCTTCGGCGGGGCGCAGGCGCGCGTTGATCTGCTCGATCAGCTTCCGCTCATAGATGAAATAACGGTGCAGGTAGAGCCGGCCGCGATCATCCAGGATCAAAGGCAGCGTCGGTTTTCCGCCAGAGGCCCCCGCAGAAGCAACAGCAGAGGCCCCAGCAGCAACAGCAGAGCCCACCCACGGGCTGGCCCGCAGCGCGGAAACCCAAGTATCGATGGGAGGCAACGCGATGGATTCGATAGGCTCGTTGGCGCGATTGACCCATTTGCGTTCGCGCAGTTGGGCCAGATCCGCACACAGGTGCCCGTTCTGCACGGCCCAGCTCGCGAACGCCGCACCCAAACTCAATTCCGGTGCAGGCCCCTCAACTAGGCTAGCGAGCGTCTCAGCAAATTCGTGATCGATATCGGAAAGAATGCCGCAGTCACGCAGTTTCAGAGTGCTGGAGAAGCTCATGGTGCTGCCCCCGCTCCGAAAAGGGCGCTCAGGGCCTCAATCCGCGCCTGCGGGGGTTTTTCAAAAAAGATACCTGTGCGAATCTCCGCGCTGGCTTGCATGCCCTTGATGAAAAGGTAGAGCACGCCGCCAAAATGCTCGGCGTAGTTGTAACCGGGTTGCCAGACTTGCAGGTAGCGGTGCAGACCGAGCGTGTACAGATGGTACTGCAGGAAGTAATGTGCCTCTGCCATCTTCTCCGTCATCTGCGGCAGATCGTAATCACTAGAGAAATCCCCCAGGTAATTCGATTTGTAATCCACGAGGTACCATTTGCCCTCATGCTGGAAGATCAGATCGATCACGCCATTTAGATACCCGAGCAGCTCCTTGAAAGGCAGTGCCGCAACCGCCTTGGCATAGCCCGCCGGCAGCTCAGGGCTGGCGTATTGAGCGGAAAAAACGGATGCGAGCTTGAGAGCGTTGAGCCCGTTCTGCACCGGCAATTGGAAGCTAAATTCGCTGAAACGCTCGCTCAGGGGGATATCCGTCAGCCGCAACGAGGCGTCCGCCAGCAGCGGGGTGCTCAGGGTTGCGAGAATGGCACGCGTCGCCATTGAATTCAGCGCCTCGTAACGTTCGGTGTTGTCAGGACTTGCGATCGAAAACGCAGCGAATTGCTCGCGCACGACTTGCTGGAGTTGGGCTTCATCGATCGAAAAGTCGACCAGCTCAAAAACCTTGTGAAAGAAGTCACCCGGCTTGCTGCCCTTGGGGAAAGCTTTCAGCACAATCGGCTCTCCGCCGAGCGAGCGACCGTTGGCCGTCTGCGCGCCAACGACACCTGCGGCGGCGTGAGCGTTCACCTCCAAGAGCTCTGCCG
>DATJEQ010000019.1:0-25666 GCA_035496495.1 Polyangiaceae bacterium | reverse complement strand
GCCGGAGGGGTTCTTTGGGTTGCCCCTGCGTGATGTTTATTCGTTCTTGAAAGACGTGTTTGCCTTGCTGGTGATCGCGGGCGCGTCAGTGTTCATTTATTTTCGCACGATCAACAAGCAGAAGCGCATGTCGCTCAGTGGTGAGGGGCTGCTCATCTTGGGCATCATCATGACCATGATGGTGAGCGACATTGTGTACGACGGGGGTAGCCTGCTGCTCAGTGCGCGCCGGGCAACCGAGTGCGCCCAAGGCAGTGGCGATTGGTGTACTGCGGCTGCGGATTTGATTGCGCCTTTGGGCGGCGCGAGTGCAACAAGCTGGAGCCCATTTCCCGATCCCGCAGGGAGCCTGGCGGCGTGGTTGCTCAGTGGAGTGGATTCTTCAATTGTCGTCGTGCTGGCGACGGCTGGATTTTGGATTCATTCGACGTTGGTGCTGGTGTTCTTGAACTTGTTGCCGCTTTCCAAGCACTTCCACGTCATCACAGCGATTCCCAATGTGTACACCAGCGATCTGACTCCCCCAGGCCGCCTGCGTCCGTTGAGCAAAAATACCGACGATTTGATGAAGCTGGTGGAAAAAGCCAGTGAGCTTTCTGACGGCGACAGCGTGGCCATCGGCGTTTCGCGCATCGAGCATTTCTCGTGGAAAGACGTGCTCGATCTATACACCTGCACTGAATGCGGGCGCTGCTCCGACAATTGCCCCGCGTTCACCACAGGGAAGTTGTTGAGCCCGAAGCAATTCACGCTGGATCTGCGCAATCACCTGTACCGTCGTGATGCGGAGTTGCGCAACATCTCGCCGGATGCGCTGCACCTGAACCCCACACAGCTGATTAACAGCGACGGCGGCACCGCGCCCACGCTGCCTGCGGATTACAAACCGATCAATCTAGTGCCCGAGGTGATCCATCCGGATGTGCTGTGGGCGTGCACCACATGCCGAGCGTGTGAAGAGCAATGTCCGGTGATGATCAGCTATGTCGATAAGATCGTCAGCATGCGGCGCAATCTGGTGGTGATCAAAGGCGAATTCCCGAGTGAATTGAACAAGCCATTTGAGGGGATGGAAACCAACGGCAATCCCTGGAATTTGGCACGCATCGATCGCAAGAATTGGGCTTCAGGCCTCAATGTGCCGCTCTTCTCAGAGAAGCCGAACGCTGAGGTGCTCTATTGGGTGGGTTGCGCCGCGAGCTACGACGATCGCGCTAAGAAGATCGCGCGCGCTACTGCGCAGCTCTTGCAACAAGCGGGTGTGGATTTCGCCATCTTAGGTGATGAAGAAACGTGTACTGGCGATCCAGCGCGCCGCGCCGGCAACGAATACCTGTACATGATGCTGGCGGAAGCCAATGTCGCCACCCTCAACGGCTACCGTGCACAGGGCGGCGCGCGCGTGATCCTCACCACCTGCCCGCATTGCTTCAACACCCTGCTCAACGAATACCCGGATCTGGGTGGCAAGTACGAAGTGGTGCATCACACGGATTACTTGTTGGGGTTGGTGGCGCAGAAGAAACTGGAGCCGTCGCGACCAGTGGCGGGCAAAGTCGTGTACCACGACTCCTGCTACTTAGGCCGTTACAACGGCGTGTATGAGCCTCCGCGCGAAATTCTAAAACGCATTCCCGGTGTGGAACTGCTGGAGCCGGGCAACAGCAAGAAACAAAATGGATTGTGTTGCGGCGCGGGCGGCGCGCAAATGTGGATGGAAGAGCAGAACAAAAATCGCATGAATGTGAAGCGCACCTTGCAACTGCTCGACACCGGAGCAAGCACCGTGGCGAGCGCCTGCCCGTACTGCATGACCATGCTCACCGACGGCATCAAAGCCAGCGCTGCGGCCAACGCTGGCGATCGCCCCGTGCGTCAGATGGACGTGGTCGAGCTGTTGGCCGAGTCGTGTGGCGTCGCCTAGTGCGGATCGCCAGAGCGTAGGACCCAGAGCGCAGGACCCAGAGCGCAGGGCGCTCCGCGAGCGCTCAAAAGCGCTGCGAGCGTTCACACATCGCGGTGACGTCGTCTGCGAAGCCGTCGCCGAATGCGAACCGAAGGTAAGTCAGGGCAAAACGCGCTTGTGGGGAAGCCGCATCCAGTTGTTGCCACCTGAACTCATTGCCGCACAGCGCGGGGGTGTCGCGCACGGCGGTGATCGATTCACCCAGCGCCCACTGAATAGCGATCGTCGCTGGATTGGGATCGTACAGCGACGCGTGGACGAAAGGCGGCACGCTGAACGTTGCATTCTTGAGCAAATCCTTGGCGCTCTGCAGCGCCTTGAGATTGCGCTCTGCCCGATCCGCACGCTCTGAGGCTTTGCGCTCAAAGAACAATTCCAAAAAGCGCGCTTGCACCGCGGCAATGCGCGCATCGCCCGTGTCCAGCTGGTGCAGCTCGGCGTACAGCCGGTAGGCTTGCATCAAATTCGTGGGCTCATTGAGCGCTTTGCTTCCAAGCAGCTCTTCCAACTGCTTGACCAGATCGAGCACGCGGGCCTCGCGTTTGGCCAGCTCACTGAGCGACAGCTTGCCGGCGCTGGAGCGCCCCAGTTCGCCGCCCGATTGCCAATCCACCAGCACTTCAGCAGAGGCCAACTGGGAATCATTGGGATACATGCCAGGGCGCAGCGCTTTGGACAGATCGACATTCAGCTCGCCGCGCGGCGAGGTGCGCCCTAGGCGGTACACGCCATCGCCGACTTGCAGCGAAACCTGAACGTCGCGCGCGTAGGTGTGATCGCAGGGTGTGGTGCCGTTGATGCCCTGTACCATTTGGATGCGCGCAGGTGGATCCGAGTGCACCACTTCATCGCCCTTCAATGTTTGACGCACACGATCCACCAGCTTGACCTTGATCACGTCGCATTCGGCTTGCTCGAACAGCGTGAGTCGAAGGATTGCCTTTTCCGTGTCAGCCGTCATGGTGAAGGTCTTGTGCTTGGCAGTGCCGAGCGTTTGGATGGCACCCGCGGAGCTGTCGACGTTGCGGTAGCTGATAACTCCGGATCCACATGCGGCGAGTACCGCGACGCAAATGAAACCAGCTGTTGTTTGTGAAAGAAAACGGCGCGCCAAGCGAGCGTTGTACATCAGTGACCCCTGTTCCCTTTTAGAAGCTCAATGCGTTAACGACCAAGTTGAACGAGCGGGTGGCGGCTCCGCGGTCTTGCCCAATGCCCGTGAAATCGACCATCACGCGCAGTGACGCGCCGAAGGAGAAATGTTCACCCACCCAAGGCATGTACCCGATCCAACTTGCAAAGCCGACGCCGGTGGAATTGATGTCGCTGTGATCGAAAGCGGCTTTCATCGCCGCAACGTGGGACAGACCGATGGTGCCGCCCAAGTGCAGTGGCCCCTTTGCATCCGGAAAGCCATCGACGAAGGGTCCGAGCAAGAATGACATAGAGCTGCCGGAAGATTCTCTTAAACCCGCGCGAGCGAAATGCGCGGACGGCAGCATATCGGTCATCAAGGCACCCCCGAAGGCCACGCCCGGTGAGGCGGCGTAACCCACGAGTAGATCCATCGCAAGGTTGAAACCTTCAGCATTGAGCCGTTGACCATTTTGGTGATTGTCGTCGTAGCTGCCGCTGTTGTCGCCCACGCCAGCGTTGACACCCAAGTAGAAGCCGCGGTGCACGTGATAGGTGAAATCCATCGCGGGTGGCACTGTGGGAACTTGGATCTGCATGTTCTGCGGCAGTGGCTGCAGCGTCTCTGTTTTGGGTTTCTCTTCGCTGGTGGGCTGCGCACTGGCTGCTGGCGCAGCCGGTGCGGGGGTGGCTTCCGCAGGGGCAGATGCCGGAGGGGTTTCAGCAGCGGGCGCGGCGCTTGGAGGTGACGCGGCCGGCGGTGTCGTGGCCGGAGCCGGATCGGCCGCCGGGGTTTGAGCAAAAGCAGGAGCGCTAGTCGCCAGAGCCCCACCCAGGAAAACACCAAGAAAAGGAACCAAGCTGCCGTTTCTCATGGGCCCCCTTCTAGCATGAAATAGCTCAGGACCAGCACTGACGAATCGCCAGCGCACCCCTAAAACACAAGTATTTACAAGGAGTTTCCTCTGTGGGGCGGCGCCTTGAGCGAAAAGATTCAGTGGGGTTGTTCGCGCGGTTCAGTTCGGCGCAGTCAATGAAGCAGCGAGCTGTCGGCATTGCCTTTGCGACGCGGGGGACGGCGTTGCAGCAGATCGGCGGCGGTTGCGCGCACGCACAGCGCTAGGTTCGCGGTGTTCTTGATCTCCAAGAGCTCAGGGCGCGTACATAAAAAAAGCAATGGCACGCTCAACTCGCTGGCGGTGCGCGGGTTCAAGATCAACGAAAGCCGCACGCGACTCAAGCTGAGCCAGCGCTCAGCCCGCACAATCGCTGCGAGCACCGCCCGCTGGGCCTTGCGCGACGCAGAAAGCCGCAGCACGTCCGCTTCGGTCAGCTTGGGATTGTTCAAAAGCAACTCGACCACCATCACGTGCGGATCGTGCAGCAGGCGATCGATCCACTTGCGATTGGGTCGGCGAGCTAGACTGCGGCGTTCGCCTAAAGTGAGCTCGCGGCCCGCGCCGTAATCCGGAACTGGGGGCTCGACGTTATCGTCGAGCAGCGAGGGCAAAGGCTCGTCGCGGCGCAGCAAGCGTTGCAAACTCAACAGATCACGGCGACGCGCCTCTTCGCGCAGCGTGCTCCAAAGCGCGGCAGCCGGGTCGCGAACGATGGCCGCAACGAGGGAGTAAGTCGCTTGTTTAGCTGGCGCGTTCGCGCTGTCGCTTTCGTCTAACAGCTCGGCCAAGGCCAGCGCCGCGACCGAGCTCGGCCAGCGTTCCAGCTTCTGGCGCAGCCACTGGGTGCGCAGTGACGGATCGGCCAGTGAGAGCAGCGCCGTTTTCAGTTCGCGCGTTTCCTGCACCACTCCTTTATAGCACGACACAATCATAGCATTAGGACGCGCCGCGGGGGCTGCTATGCTCGGCCCAATATGGGTCAGCCCCACACCCTTGAACGCCTGGCGAGCACCTGGGCGCAGCACGTGCGCGGGGCGCTGCTGTGGCTCAGCGCTGCGAGCTCAGCGCTCTTGCTATTGGTGGCGCTGCAGGTTGCGCGGGTGGGCACCCCGGGGTTTCGCGCGTTGGCCTGGGCGATTGCGCTGGCGGCCATTTTTGCGCTGCTGGCGCGCAAGCTGATGCAGCGCCGCGCTCTCGATCGGCGGCGCATGATTCACAACGTGTTGCGGCCGGTAGCGCCGCAAACCGCGGCCACAGCACTGCGGGCGATCAATTTGGTTGAGCGTGTGCAAATCGATGCGAGTGGAATATCGCCCGAGTTGGCGCAGTTGCATTTCGACCGCGTGATCGCGCGCACCGACGAACAAGCGGTGCGCGCTGCCGCAAGTCGCCGTGCGGGGCGCTACACGGTGCTGGCTTTTACGATGCTGGCCGCGGTGGGGGTGATCTTGGCGTTGGGCCCCGTGCGCGTGGTGGAGGGCGCTGGCGTGCTCCTCGCGCGTCACGGTCGCGCGCCGGTGACCGTTTTTTGGTTGCAGAATGCTTCAGCTTCTGTGCGCTTCCCGCGTTACTTGCACATTGAGGATCACTTGGTCGACGTGGCGGGGCGCATCAACTTGCCCGCGGGCGCAGAGTTGACGGTGCGCGGTGAGCAACGTTACACAGGGCGCAATTTGCTGCTCACCGACGGCAGTCAAGAGATCCCGTTCACCACTGACGTGAGCGGCGACAAGGTCGCGCGCATTACTCTGGCGGCGGATGTGACGCTGAGCGTCGCGGCGCGCTTCGGCGAGGTGTTGATTCACGAACCCAGAACGCTGGACGTCGTGGTGGTGCCCGATCAGTCGCCGCGTGTCGTGTTGGAGGGCGCTCCGCGCAAGGTGCAAATGGCAGACTTGGACCAACTGGACCTGAACTGGCGCGCGACCGACGATCATGGCTTGAAGCAGATCGATCTGGTGCTGCGCACCGGCACGCGGGAAGAGCGACGACCCTTGGCTACTTTGGATGGAGACGTAACGGATCGGGAGGGCGCCTCCAAGCTGACACCCAGCGACAAGTTTCTAAAACGCGCGTTCCTGCCCGTCACCGTCACGGTGGAGGCCCGCGACACGAATCCGGATCAGCAAGCCAGTTGGGGCAAGAGTGAAACGATAGTGATCGTGCCGCCGCCCATTGGCGACCCTGAAGCGCGCCGCAATGCGCTGCTGCTGGATGTGCGCAGTGCGTTCGTCTTACAGCTTGCGACCCTGAAAGAGCCGCAGGATCCCAAAGCGCCCCCGTTGAAGCCGAAACAGCAGGTCGCGGCGTTGCGCACCGCCGTGAATGCCGTGTTCGAGAAAGCAGACAGCAGCGCGCTGCCCGCTTCGGTGCAGTCCTTCATCACCAGTCAAATCGAGGGGCTGGATCAAGCCGCCGCCAGCAACAGGAAGCTAGAGGAAAAGCTGCGACTGGTGACGTTGGCGATCGATGCTGCCTCGCGGGCGCTAGCGACGCGCGATGCGCGCAAGGTTTCGGTGCGCTTGGGCGATGTGGCAGAAGAGGTAGCGACCGGAGCGCATGTGGGGCTTGAGAGCGAGCAGCGGGCGCGCGGAATGCAGCGCGTTGATGAAGGGTTGAGCGTGCTGCAGGCCAGCGTCGCGCCCCTGTCGCAGCTCGGGGATCTGGGCAAAGACCTGGGCGAAGTGTTGCGCTCGGGCACGGTGCGCATTGCGCGTGTGCGCCGCAACGACGATTTATTCCACACAGAATTAGCAGCGCTGCATCTGGCCGCGCGCCTGCGTCGGCCCACGCCCTCCTTCTCTGCTTCCTCTAACAAGCCGCATGGGGGCCGCGGGGGCGAGTCCGGCGGGGGTGGATCATCGCCACAATCCGAGAGCGCATCGCAGGATGATGAAAAATACGAACACTTGGCGGAGCAACTGGCGGAGCTGGTCGCTGGGCACCAAGACAACCTCAACGAAGTGGAGCGCGCGCTGCAAGATGCGCTGAATCAAGCCAAGAGCGACGAAGCCAATCAGGAAGGCAAGGAACGCGCGGAAGCATTGCGTCGCGCCGTGCAAAATCTGCCCGAGCCGGGCCAAGCGCAGCCCGGATCAGACGAAGCGACCGCGGCCCTGGCCCGCGAGCGCACGGGCGCGATGGCGCAAGGGATCGAAGGGCAAGATCTGCAGAACGCTGTGGACAGCGCGCGCGACGCCCTGAGCGCATTCGAGGAAGCACTGCGTCGTCAAAACGGCTCAAGCTACCTGCAAGAACAGCTGCAGCGCGGCAGGGAAGAAGTGAAAAAGCAACTCGCTTGGGCTAAAGCGAAGCTCGCTGAACAACAAGCCCAAGCTGCCAAAGAGGCCGCAGAAGGGCTCAAGCGCGCGGGGGCGGCTGAGCAAGAATTGGCACGCAAAGCCAGCGAACTGGCCAACGGTGATCCTGGCGAGGTTTCTTTGCCCGAAGCGGCACGTGAACGATTGCGGGAAGCACAGCAGTTGATGGAAGAGGCAGCGCGTCGGCTAGCGGCTGGGGAAACCAAAGAAGCGATTGAGTTGCAGCAGCAGGCGCAGCGGCTGTTGGAAGCCTCCGACGACGAGCCGAACGACGATCAGGAGGATCAGAGTGCTCAGCGGTCGCACCAATCCGGTGGTGATCGCGGCCTCGCTTTGGGCGGCGCGGTGCCCGGTGACGCTCAGGCGCGCGCCGAGGAATTCCGTCGTCGCGTGCTCGAGGGGTTGGGCAAAGGAAGGGAGGGGCCGCTGGCTCCGGCTGTGAAGCGTTACGCGGAAGGGCTATTGCAATGACCGCGCTAAAGTGGGCAGTGCTGCTCGGTGGCCTGTTGCTTCCAGTGACTAGCGCGTCCGCCGCACCCACGGCGGCTCCTTCCGCAGCTGCTATGCCTCGATCGACATCGCCAGCGCCAGCGCCAGTGCCAGCGCCAGTGTCAGCGTCAGCGCCAGTGCCAGTGCCAGCGTTAGCGTCAGCACCTGTGGCAGCGGCGACTCCACCCGTGACAGCACCGCGTGCACTTGTGGGCGGCCCGGTGGATCAAGAGACCTCAGCCGGCCAAGCCATTGCCGACGCCATCACCGAGCTCGATGTGCACAGAGCGCGCGCCCTACTCGCGGCGCAGAAGATCAGCTCCAATGAGATGACTTTTCAGCGGGTGCGTTTAGCAATTGAAATGTCGGATTGCGATTCAGCGGAGGCCACTGCGCGCACTTTGCCCGCGTCGCCGGCAGTGAATGCACTGGCGGACTTGGCGCAGAATTGCTCGCGAGCCATGGCCGGGGCGCAGATCGTTGAAGACAAGGCCCGCGGCGTGTGGGTGCGGATGCAAGACGAAGCCGACAAAGTGTTGTTGCCTTTGATCTTCGATGTAGCCGCAAAAGCACGCGACGCAATTGCTCGTGATTTGGGTGTCGAACTGCCGCGCCCACTGCGCATCGAATTGGTCCAGGATCTGTTCTCGCTTTCTGCGATCAGCGGCTTGCCCTTGAAGGCTGCGGAAACGACCGGCACGGTCGCGGTCGCACGCTGGGGTCGTGTCACCATGCTGTCGCCACGCGCCGCGCCGCTGGGTTACCCCTGGCAAGACACGCTCGCGCACGAGATCGCTCACTTGGGGCTCACGCGTGCCACGCGCGATTTCGCCCCGCTGTGGTTACAAGAAGGGATCGCGAAGAACGCCGAGGTGCGCTGGCGACCGGCGCGCTTGCTCGATGATCGAATCAATGCCGACAGCGTCGCTTTGCAAGCGTTGATCACCGGTGAGAGCGTCGGTGTGGAAGGGTTGGGGCAATCGATCGCCCTATTACCCAGCGCGGACGCCGCGTCGATCGCCTTCGCGGAGGTGAAAAGCTTTATGGCGTATTTCATCGCCACGTTGGGGCGACCGGCGTTTCGGCTGTTGCTCGCGGATCTCAGAGGCATAGGCAAGCGCGATCCGAATCCGGCGTTGGTGAGCGTCACGGGATTCGAACTGCAATATTGGATTGCCCAGTGGCAGAATTGGCTACTCACGCCGTCCAAAGACAAACCGCTGCCGAAAGACAAGCCCCCGGCACCCGCCCCGATGCCTGTTGCGGGCGCCTCGGACGATCCCTTCGAGTTTGCTCGCAACGCGCGGCTGGGCGCGCTGTTCTTTGAAGCGGAGCGATTTCGACTCGCCGCAGAACAGTTCGATCAGGCGCTCAAGTACGATTCCGATCAGGTCACGCTGCGTTTCGATGCGGCGCGTTCGTGGCTGGCGCAAAGCAAGGACGAGCAAGCGCAGAGCGACCTGGGGGATCTTGCGGGCATCTCCCAACTGCACGGCGGCTGGCTTGCCCTACATGGGCGCTTTTTGCGGCAGCACGGTGACGATGCTGCCGCCAATGCCTCCTTCGATCTGGCTGTCGCGGTCGACCCATTCAACCCAGAGGCGGCGTGCGAGGGGCAGTCAAAAGTGTTGCGGCACGGTCAGCCCAAAGCCCCGCCACGTGATGCGGTTCGGCGAGAAATCTGCCGGGCTGTGGATGGCGTCGATTGACCCGGGGGCTGATTGGGCCCTAACATGCCCCCATTCACCCGGGATATGCGTAGGATCTGGGAATAGTGAGCGTCGGTACCTTTGCGGCAGCGCAGTTACTTCGCCTGGTGCCTCGCGTGGGGGTGAGCCACGCAGTTGGGCGGCTGTGCGAAATGTCGCTGTCGCCCCAAGTGAGCAAATGGGTGTCGGGCATGTACAGCCGCGCCTATGGGGTGAACCTGGAGGAAGCTGAAGCGGTCGACGGCGGCTACCCATCATTCGACGCGTTCTTCACCCGCAAGCTGCGCCAGGGGGTGCGTTCAATCGATGACTCCGTGTTGGTGAGTCCGGCCGATGGCAAGCTAGCGTCCAAGGGGCCCATCGATGCTGAGGCTTCGATCGTCGCCAAGGGCCAGGCCTACAAGGTCGCCGAATTGACGGGTGAGCCGGAGGACGCCCAGCGCTACCAAGGCGGGCAGTTTGGGGTCGTTTACCTCTCGCCACGGGACTACCACCGCGTCCACTCTCCGGTGGACGGAGAGCTTCACTATGCGCGTTCGATAGCAGGTGATCTTTACCCCGTGAACGCAATCGGCGAGCAGCACGTTCCAGGCCTTTTTGTGAAGAACCAGCGTGTTTCGCTGCCGATTCAGACCGAAAATCACGGCCGGGTCACAGTTATTTTGGTGGGTGCTACGATTGTCGGCCGTATTACCGTCACCGGTTTGGAGCAGGAGAGCACGCCCCCAGGGCTGCACCCCTTCAGTCCGCCCCGGCAGATCAAGCGAGGAGATGAAATCGGCGTTTTCCACCTGGGCTCAACGGCGGTACTCTTGGTCGAGCCGGGGCTTGGGATCGAGCGGGAACTCGGTCCTATCCTGTATGGTCATGCGCTGGTGAAGAACTGATGTCGGAGCAGACTCCAAAGGGCAGCGCCAGCGAGGCCAACGCAGAAGCGGAGTTGGCATCTACCGCGGGTCGCGTAGCAAAACCGCCGCGTCCCGTGTCCATGGGCCCACGCGCCGGTGAAGTCGCTCCGGATTCCGGATGGACGCCCGGCGCGCCCGCGGTTGCCTCCGCGTTGGCCGCTGCTGCTGTGGCTGATTCTGCTGTAGCTAATTCTGCTGTGGCTGATTCTGGGACCGCTAGGCCCAAGAGCGAGCCCGCCAAGCGCAGCAAGAACGCGATCATGGCGATGAAGATCGTGCGCATTGAATCCGGCAATAATGCGCCCCTGCCGCCACCTCCCGAACCGGTGACGCAGCCCGCAAACGAGTCACCCGACGCGTCCGATTCGCAGGAGCCGGTGATCGCGTTGCGCCAGAGCGATCGACCAGACGACGAATCGTTCGAAGAGCTCGAAGACGAGGAAGTCGAAGAGCGTGTTTCGCTGCCCAACGTGGACATGTCCTCGCAGGCAAGTCCTGACAGTAGTGCCGCTAGCTCGCGTCCGCCGGTGAGCAAGCCGCCGCCACCGCGCCGGCAGCGCAGCGCAGGCCCTCCGGCGCCTCCTTCCGCCCAAGCCGTTGAAAAAGCGCTCAAAGCGCCCCGCTTCGATCCGAGCAAGAAACGCGGCCGCCTGTGGTGGGAAGAGCTTTTTACGGATGACTTCGGTCGGGCCATTCCACCGCTCAACACCCCTCAGGTTAAGCTTGAAGTTGATTTTATCGAGCGTTCATTGGGAGTTGCCCAAGAAGGCATCGTGTTGGATTTGGCTTGCGGCACCGGGCAGCACGCCGTGGAGTTGGCCTCGCGCGGCTACAATGTGGTCGGCTACGACCTGAGTGTGTCGCAGTTAGCAGAGGCTTCCGAGCGCGCCCAAGAACGGGGCACGAAGATCAATTTTCTTCAAGGCGACATGCGCGAGATGGCCTTCGAGAATACCTTCGACGGCATTTACTGCTGGAACACCAGCTTCGGCTATTTCGAAGAAGAGAAGAATGTGCACGTCGCCAAGCGTGTTTTCGCCGCGCTCAAATCCGGTGGCAGTTTCCTATTGGATGTGATCAATCGAGATTTCGCGGTGGCGCAGCAACCCAACCAAAATTGGTTCGAGGGCGACGGCTGCATTTGTATGGACGACATGAGCGTCGATTTCATCACGAGCCGCATGCGTGTTAAACGCACCGTGATGCTGGACGATGGTCGCTCGCGCGAATGCGCGTATTCCGTGCGCATTTACGGCCTGCATGAGCTGGGCAAGTTGCTGCACGACATTGGCTTCAAAGTGATCCAAGCCAGCGGTCAAACGGCGGTGCCCGGCGTGTTTTTCGGTGCGCAGTCTGCGCGCGTGATCATTTTGGCGGCGAAGCCCTAAGGGCTGCAGCACATTAATCGCAGCGCACGCGCACTGCTTTGTCGGCTTGTTCGCAGTGGCAGCCTGAGCCCAGGTGTTTGTTGATGCAGCCGCACTGATCGTTGCTGCCACAATCCGGCAGCCAACTGCAGCCGGCTCCATCTTTCCCTTCTACACAAAACATACCCAGCGCACACACGCCCGGACCGCACACGCTGCATTCACCGCCCGCACAGGGCCGCCGCTTGCTCGTGGGTGCGCTGGACGCAGAGTTGGTGCTGCCGCTGGGCGATGTCGCACTGGGGTCGTTACTTGCAGCGCTTGTTTGTCCGGATATCTCTGAATTCTGCCCATCCGATTGCGAAGCACCGGACTGCGGCGAACCCGCGCCGGTCGCGCAGGCCAGCAAGGCGACCGCACCAAGCAGTGCGCTTGCTTGTGCGACGCTGCGCCAACCTGACCGTCTATTCATCCTATCACCGCTTATAGCCAAACTCAGCTGAACACATCAAGAGCCGCCGGCACCAGCGCTGCCAGCGCCGTCGACGCCCAATTGTTGCAGCGCGCTCTCAACCCGCCGTTTGTCCTCTGCGCTGTATTCGGCTTTGCCGACTTTGTGCAGGGCGCAGTTGACGGCTGCTGCTTCCAAGCTCGACAGAGAAGTCGTGCGCTCAAAGGCCAGATTGGCAATGCGGTAACGCAGCAAGATGCGGCCGTCTTCGAGTTCCTGCTGTCCCACGATTTCCGCGCGCTCTGGCCCCGTTTGCGCCAACTGACGGATGATGCCGCGCACCCGCTTGGCACGGCCGCGCACGCGCTTGAGCACCGGATCCTCGAACAGCGAGTGAAAGCGATTGCGCGCAAAAGAGTGCGGCGCAATGATCAATGCGCACAGCAAGCTCTCGGCATTGAGTGCCGGCCCTGTGGCGCTGGGCTTCTTATTCAGGGGTTTCACGATCCTTTGAGCAGCTCCGCTTGATGCCAGGAGTTGACGGCTTCAATCAGCTCGCCCAATTCGCCTTCAATCACTCGATCCAAGCTGTGCAGGGTGAGCCCAATTCTGTGATCGGTGACGCGGTTCTGGGGAAAATTATAGGTGCGAATCTTTTCGGCGCGCTCAGCTCCGCCCACCATGCCGCGGCGTTCGTCGCGGATCTCATCGGCTTGGCGCTGACGTTCGATATCGAGCAATCGACTCTTGAGTACCTTGAGTGCGCGGGCCTTGTTTTTTATCTGGCTGCGTTCGTCCTGACATTTCACAATCAAACCGGTGGGGATGTGCATGATCTGCACCGCGGAGTTGGTGGTGTTCACGCCTTGACCCCCAGGACCGCCGGCGGCCGCGATGTCGATCTTCAAGTCCTTGTCGTCGATTTCGATTTCGACGTCTTCGGCCTCCGGGAGCACCGCCACCGTCGCGGTGGAGGTGTGCACGCGACCTTGCGCTTCCGTCGCGGGCACGCGTTGCACACGGTGCACGCCGCCTTCGTGCTTCAAGTGCGAGTAGACGCGATTGCCGCTGATCAAAGCGATGATCTCTTTGTAACCCCCGGCCGCAGCGTGGCTGGTGCTCATGGGCTCCACGCGCCAACCGCAGCGCTCCGCGTAGCGCGTGTACATGCGGAACAGATCGGCGGCGAACAAGGCCGCTTCTTCACCGCCAGTGCCGGCGCGAATCTCGAGCACAATGTTCTTCTCGTCGTTGGGATCGCTGGGCAAAAGCAGCACGTGCAGCTGCTGCTCCAGCGTGGCCAGCCGTTCTTCCAGCTGTGGCAGCTCTTCTTGCGCGAGGGGCCCCAATTCGGGATCGGAAAGGGCCTCTTTGTCGTCTTGGATTTGTTTGCTCAGATTTTCCCAGCGCTCAAACGCTTCCACGATGGGCACCACCCGCGAGCGCTCTCGGTTGAGTTCCTGCAGCTTGCTGTGCGCCTGGATCACCTGCGGGTCGCAAAGCAGCTGATCCAGCTCGCTGCTGCGTCGCACCAGCGCTTTCAGCTTTTCAATCGGGACCATCGCCTTGGGCGATTGCTACTACACCACCTTGGAAGCCCACCCGGGGATTTCGCGTGAGTGAATTTCATCGTTATAACAAGGACCAACCGCGACTCTGAACGGAAGTGCAGTGACCTCATCCCCAAACAAGAAAATACGACTTCCCGCTGCAGTGATTGCCTTGGGCTTCACCAGCCTGTTCACCGATCTGGGCGCGGAGATGATCTACCCGCTGCTGCCAGCGTTCGTTGCGTCGCTTGGAGCCGGGCCGATTTTTCTCGGCTTGGTCGAAGGTTTGGCTGACGCCACCGCCAGCTTGCTCAAGCTGGCCTCGGGCTTCGCCGCAGACAAGACGCGTCACAAGAAATCCTGGGTGCTGTTCGGTTACGGGCTAGCCGCCTTGGTGCGCCCGCTGGTCGCGTTTGCCACGGCGCCTTGGCACGTGCTGTTCGTGCGCGTGACGGATCGAATTGGCAAAGGTCTTCGTTCCTCCCCACGCGACGCACTGATCGCAGCGGTGGTGGTGGAAGAAAGCGCGGGGCGCGCCTTCGGTTTTCACCAGGCGATGGATCACGCCGGCGCGGTGATCGGCCCGTTGCTCGCAACCGCATTGCTGTCACTGGGTTTGCCGATGCGCGTGGTCTTTTTTGTTTCCATCATTCCCGGGGCGCTCAGCGTGCTCAGTGCGTTGCCAGTGAAAGAGCCCGCGAAAGAGCCTGCGCCCGTGTCGCAACCTGCCGCAGCGACGACCAGGCTGCAGCCGGCAGCGGTGCTCCCACGCTCGCTGCAAGTCTATCTGTTGATTTTGGTCGTATTCTCACTCGGGAGTTCATCGGATGTCTTCTTGCTTTTGCGAGCGAAAGAATTGGGCATCCCCGTGGCCTCCATTGCGCTGTTGTGGGCGGCATTTCATGTGGTGAAATTGATCAGTTCCTATGTCGGTGGGAATTGGTCGGATCGAATTGCACGCACGAAGGTGATTGTCGCAGGCTGGCTGATCTACGCGGCAACGTATCTGGGGTTCGGGTTAGCCCGCGAAAGCTGGCACATCTGGGCGCTGTTCGCGGTCTACGGTTTGTTCTACGGCTTGACGGAGCCGGTTGAAAAGGCACTGGTGCGCGATCTGGCGCCCGCGGAAATCAGGGGTCGTGCTTACGGCTGGTACAATTCGATCATCGGGTTCACTGCGGTGCCCGCGGGCCTGATCACCGGCTGGCTGTGGCAGCAGTTGGGGCCCCTGGTTGCGCTGGCGACCGGTGCAGGCTTGGCGTTGGCCGCCTCAATCGCTCTGATCGCCTGGGAGTATGCCCGCCCCAAACAGACATCTACCTAGTTACTCGGATTTGGGGCTACTCGGATTCGGGATCCGGGGGAGGCGGGGGATGCGAATGCGACAGCGATGACTTACCGCCGCTGTAGGCCAACTTGCTCACGCGTTGGTACAGATCCTTAGCGTAGGGTAGCGTGGGCGAACGGCGCATGATGCCCACAATGCGATTGAGCCCCATTCCCGGCTCGACCTCGCGCTGCATCACGGAAAGCTCCACCTCGAAGAGCTCGAGCACAAGAGTTTCCTGAGCATCGCCAGTGCCCTGCAATTGAGCTAGGGAAGCGCGTGCAGCGGCCCAATCCCCAGCGCTGACTTGTTGTTGCAGTTGCTGAAACTTCTGGGGAAGCGTTGGATCCGTCACGAACGTCCTTTTGTTGGAGGTTTTCGCTCGACTCTGAGCACCCACTGGGCGCGCTGCGAATTTGTACTATAGCCTGATTTTGGCCCTTCACCCAGTTGTTCGATAAAAAGCTGAGACAAAACGGGGTCCAGAAAAGCACTGGAAAAGCGAGTCACACGATGTCGTGTAGAGTGAAGATCTGTGGGGTGACCAGCGTTGACGACGCGCAGCTCGCCGTCGATTCCGGCGCGGATCTGCTGGGGGTGAACCTGATCCCCAGCTCGAAGCGCTTTGTGGATTTGGACACGGCGCGACGAATTGTTGATCGTGTCAAAGGTCAGCTGCTCACTGTTCTTGTGCTAGCGGATCCCACCGCAGAGCAAGTGGCGCAGTTGCGGGATCTGGGAGCCGACTACCTGCAGCTACACGGTAACGAATCGATTGAGCAGGTGACCCAGCTGGGCCCCAAAGTGTTCAAGGCCGCACGCATCGGCTCTAAGGAAGATGCAGTACTGGCCGCGCAGTACCCGGGGGAGATGCTGCTGGTTGATGCGAAGGTTCCCGGCGTTTTGGGGGGCAGTGGAACGCCATTCGATTGGGCTCTGGTGGAAAATCTTGCGAGCAGCAAAAAGCTGATCTTGGCCGGCGGGTTGACGGCAAACAACGTGGCCGCAGCGATGGCAGCGGTCCACCCGTGGGCTGTGGACGTGGCCAGCGGTGTGGAAGATCCAGGCAACGCGCGACGAAAGAGCCCTGAAAAGGTGCGCGCATTCTTGACCGCAGTGCGTACGCAGGTCATTAAACAGCCCAGCTTAGGCACACCATGATCCGCAATTCCGCCAAACTGTGGCCGCTGGGCGCATTGTGCCTGGGGGCTGTGTTGTCCTTGAGCGCATGCGGCGGGGTACCATTGCGCGGCGCGCAAGAGCGGATGATGGCCGTCAATTCTTCCGCAAAGCTTATTGCTCGCTATCAAGTTGGCAAATGTGCGGACGCGACAGGGCAAGCGCTGCCCAACGAACAAGACGGCCTGAGTTTGTATCAAACCGGGGATGGCCTGCTGCTCGTGAGTGAGCCACGTGGAATGTTGCCGGTGTGGATCGAACAGGCTTCGGCTTCAACCGATCCCCTGCTGTTCCAAATGATCGCGGGTGGGCACCTGTGGCAAGCGCGTTTGCCGCAGGGTAGTGGCAGTGGCCAAATGGCGCTGGCCAACCAATGGCGAGAGCGGCCTACTGGCACCCAAGAGTTTTCCGCCGTGCCAACTCGGGTGGTTGAGCGCTGCGAAGTGGTGCTGCTGCAAAAGCCGCAGGAACCGCTGGTCACAGCAGGCGCAAGCAGCGGAAAAACCGCGAAACGGTGAGTGGCGCTGGCGAAGCCGCGCTGTTCGCAGTATGTGTGGCGCCTTCTTTGTAGGAGCAGGCTTTGGCTGCAGCGAACGGCACCAGCGATAAAATCGGGTATTTCGGTCAATTCGGCGGCCGCTTCGTTGCTGAAACGTTGATCGGTGCCTTGAGCGAGCTGGAGCGCGCCTGCCAAGAAATTGTGCCACGCGAGGATTTCAGGCGCGAGCTCAATGATCTACTCACTCACTACGTCGGACGTCCCACGCCGCTTTACGCTGCAGAGCGACTGGCCAAACAACTCGATCCCAAGGGCGAGGCGCTCGCGGGCGTTTGGCTGAAGCGGGAAGATCTGTGTCACACCGGCGCGCACAAGATCAACAACGCGCTCGGTCAGGTGCTGTTGGCAAAGAAATTAGGCAAGACGCGCATCATCGCGGAAACCGGTGCGGGGCAACACGGAGTGGCAACCGCAACTGCGGCGGCCATGATGGGCTTGCCTTGTGAAGTGTTCATGGGTGTACTGGATGTCGAGCGTCAGGCGCCCAATGTCGCACGCATGCACATGCTGGGCGCCAAGGTGATCAGCGTCCATTCCGGCTCCAAGACATTGAAAGATGCGATGAATGAAGCGCTGCGCGATTGGGTGACCAATGTGCGCACCACGCATTATTGCGTCGGGTCTGCTGCGGGCCCGCATCCGTACCCCACCCTAGTGGCCGAGCTGCAGCGCGTGATCGGTGATGAAGCGACGGTGCAGTGGGCCAAACAAGTCGGCGGTTTGCCGGATGGCGTGATGGCCTGCGTCGGCGGCGGCTCGAATGCGATTGGTATGTTCCGCGCGTTCATCCCAGAAGCTTCCGTGGGGCTGTACGGCATCGAAGCGGCAGGGGAGGGCATCTCAACGGGCAAGCACGCTGCCACCTTGAGCGCAGGCCGCGAAGGAGTGCTGCACGGCGCGCGTACGATGGTGCTGGCGAACGACGATGGCCAGATTTTGGAAGCGCATTCAGTCAGCGCGGGCTTGGATTATCCGGGTGTGGGCCCGGAGCATGCTTTTTTGATGAAGACGGGCCGCGTGAAATACTTGAGCACCACCGACGGTGAAGCACTGGACGCGGCATTTCAGTTGGCCACCACTGAAGGCATCATTTGCGCGCTGGAATCCGCACACGCTTTGGCTCGCATCAGCGACGTGGCGCGGCTGGAAGCGGTACGATTGGGCAGGCCGGCTAAACTCGCACTGTGTCTTTCCGGCCGCGGCGACAAAGATCTCAAGACTTACATCGATCTCCTGGAGCACCGTGGGCACTGACTCCGTAGGAACCGCAGGCCGCATCTCCAAGTGTTTCACCGCGGTGAAACAGTCGGGGCGCCCGGTGTTGGTGGCCTACCTGTGTGTGGGCGATCCCAGTTTGGCGGATTCAGAGGCCTGTGCGCTCGCCGCCCTGGAAGCCGGCGCTGACATTCTAGAGCTGGGCGTCCCGTTCAGCGATCCCACCGCGGATGGCGCGGTGATCGCGGCTGCCAGCTTTCGCGCGATCCAGCATGAAGGCTCGCTGCGCGCCACGTTGAAGGTCGCCGCCTCGCTGCGTTCAAAAACGCAGGCGCCTTTGGTGCTGTTCTCCTATTACAATCCGATTTTCACCTACGGCGATGAAGCACTGGTGGATGCGGCCAAAGCATCCGGCATTGACGCCATTTTGGTGGTGGATTTGCCGCCTGAAGAAGGTGAAGCACTGCGCGTTAGGGCAACCGCTCAAGATATCGCGGTAGTGCCGTTGCTCGCCCCAACCAGCGACGCCGAGCGTGAACGCCGCGCATTCGCTCGCGCCAGCGGTTTCATCTATTACGTCTCGGTCACTGGGGTGACCGGCGCAGCAACGCTTTCTGCCAATGAAGCGGGGCAAGCCGCCGCGTCGATCAGGAAGCGCGCAAACTTGCCGGTGGTGGTCGGCTTTGGCATCGATTCGGCCGCCAAAGCGCAAGCCATCGCAGCACAAGGAGTCGACGGCGTAGTGGTCGGCACCGCAATCGTGAAGGCCGTGGAAAACGGCAAGACGACTGCGGAGCGCTGCGCTAACGTGAAAGAGCTGATCGCAGGTCTGCGCCAGGGCATCAGCGGCCAGGGCATCAGCGGCTGAAGGTCGCTGTGGAGCGCCATTATCGCGCCATCTTTGCGCTGTTCAGCCTGGGGCTGTTGCTAACATTTCTTGCATTTCGCGATCTGCCGATGGTGGATTTGCCGCAGCACGCGAGCCAACTCTACCTGTGGCGAAACTGGCCGAATGTATTTGACGGGGATGCACACTTCTTTCTCAATCTGCGTACCCCTTACTTGGTGGCGTATGCGTTGGCGCGTCTGTTGGCCCCACTCATCGGTCTGATCGCCGCGTTGAAGTTTCTCGCTTGGGTTGCCGTCGTGGCGAACGCACTGGCGCTTACCGTGTTGGTGAACAAGTTGGGCCACAACCACTGGCTGGGCCTGCTCGGTTTCCCCACCGCGCTGTGCCATTCGTTCTATTTTGGTTTTTTCAGCTTCTTGTTCGCTTCTCCGTTGGCGATTTATTGTTGGGTGCTCGCGCTCTGCTATTTGGAGGATCAGAATTGGAAGCGAGGCCTTAAGCTGGGCTTGTTCTTGTGTGCGACGCTGGCTGCTCATGGCATTGCTTTCTGCATTGCTGTGGTGGGCACCAAATTGTTGCTCCTCGGTGGTTCAGGCAGCTTGTGGCGGCGTTTGCGTCCGCTGGCGATTCCCGCTGCGCTCATCGTGGTGTGGTTGCTTCCCGGTGAAGCCACGCGCCCCATTGGGCCCACGAATTGGATGCCGGTGTGGGATCAGATTTTGGATCTACCCGCATCTTTGGTGGGCATGTATCGCGGGGATCGCGTTGCAACGCTCGGCGGTCTGATCACGCTGGGGTGGGTGCTCCTCAATGTGGGTAAGCCGATGCGCGCGCCGTGGCGACTCTTGTTGCTGAGCGGCACGATCGCGGGCTACTGGTTCTTCCCGCCCACGTTCATGGGTCTGAGTTGGTTCCACGCGCGCTTCGTCGGCTTTGTCATTCCGGCCTTGCTGATCGCTTGCACCCCGCTACAAGCGTCTGCCGGCGTGGGTGCGCTTTCCTGGATGCGACACCCGCTGTCGATAGTGTTGGGAGTGACCGCGTGGTTGTGCGTGTTCACATTTCGCACTGCGGCGTTCAACGAAGAGACTGCGGAGTTTCACCGCGTCGTGGATCAATTGCCCGCGGGGCTCACGGTGCGCCCCATTGTATTTGAACGCGAGAGCGCGGCGTTTCCCACGGTGCCCGCGTTGTTGCATCTGCCGGCCTATTATCAGGCCGAAAAAGGCGGCTTTCAGGGCTATTCGTTCGCGATCTATCCGTCGTCCGTCGTGCGGCTGCGCGAGCCGTACACGCTGCCCGTGATCCCCCCGGGTGCGGAGTGGCACCCGGGCAGCTTTGACGCCCAAAGCGAGGCCGCGCTGTACGATTGTTTTATCGTTCACAGTCACAGTGACGTCACCAACGACCTCTTCTCTACTTCTCCTGTCCCCATTACGTTGTGCGCCCACGAAGGTTCCTGGTGGGCGTATCGACAAGGCACATGCAACAGCGCTCCCCTTCCGCACTGACCACGCTGCTCAACCTGGCTTGGCCCATTATTCTCGCGCGCGCGACGCAGTCGGTGGTGGGCTTTTGCGATGCCTTGATGGTTGCCCCGCTGGGTCACAATGCTTTAGCGGCTACTACCACGGGCGCGCTCAACACCTTCGCTTTCATCATCTTTCCTTTTGGCACGGTGTTCATCCTGCAGAGTTTCGCGGCGCAACTCCGCGGCAGGGGCACCCTGGAAGCCATTCCGCGCTACGCGTATTACGGGCTCTTGATCGCAGTTTTCGCCGGATTATTGCCGATCATCGGGCTGCCCCTGTTGCCCTGGGCATTTGCCAAGTTGGGCTATTCCCCGGAAGTGCGAGAGCTGCTCTTTCAGTACATGTCGATACGCGCCCTGAGTGTGGCTGCGGCCGTGGGTGCGGAAGCGATCGGCAATTGGTACGGCGGTTTGGGCAACACACGACTGAGTATGGTTGTTGGTGTCACCACCATGATCATCAACGTGATCGGTTGCTACGTGCTGATCGAGCCACGGTTTGGTTTGCCAGGCTATGGAGTCGCGGGCTCAGCTTGGGCTGCCGTGATCGCCACCTGGTCTGGATTCCTTGTCGCGCTCGCTGCGCTTCTGACCGGCACGGGGTACCGCGAGATCGTGCCGGTTGTCAAAGTCCCGTGGCGAAGTTTGCGCAAGGTGGAGTTCCTCCGCGTGCTGCGGTTTGGTCTACCCAGTGGGGTCAACTGGTTCCTGGAATTCAGCGCATTCGCTCTGTTCGTCAATGCCATCGTAACGCATCTGGGCACAACGACGCTCGCGGCGTTCAATGTGATGATCCAGATCAATTCAGTCTCTTTCATGCCCGCTTTTGGGCTGGCCTCCGCCGGCGCCGTGCTCGTGGGAGAAGCCATTGGCCGGCGCGCCCTCTCAGAGGTTCCCCGCTCCGTGAAGCTTACCATTGCTGTAGCCGCCGCCTGGATGCTGTGCGTCGGCACACTCTACCTGCTGATCCCCGAGTATTTGGTGGGTCTATTCACCAGCAGATCAGGGGAGGATACCGGCGAGTTGCTCAGGATCGGCACGCTGATGCTGATGATCTCCGCGGTGTGGCAAGTGTTCGACGCCATTGGCATGACTCTGAGTGAAGCGCTCCGTGCCGCCGGTGACACCACCTGGTGCATGGTTGCCCGGATCGTGCTTGCCTGGGGCTGTTTCGTGCCCGGGGCGTGGTTCGCGATATTCGTGCAGCACGGCGGCATCGGCAGCGTGATGCTCGCACTGGCCTCGTACATAGGCCTCTCATCGCTTGCCTTCGGTTTTCGATTTCTACAAGGCCGCTGGCGCAACATCGATTTGGTCGGCGCAGAAGCGGATCTCGTGGGCTAAGCGGGGGGATGAGGACCGCCAATTGACGCCCCGCGAGGCCTACTGCACCCTGAGCGAGAGATTCGTGATTCGGGGGCATTGGATCGTTATCGGTGTTGCGCTGTGCTGTGGCGCTTCACCCCGCGAAGCACACGCGAGGGCTCCCGCGTGTGCCGATGACTTCATCGACTGCTGGGATGCGGCGATCGCCGCACACCCAGCAGAGCCCTATTATGAGTACCGCGCTGGCTTGTACTGGGCATCACGCCGCGGTTCATTTGCGCCCGCGTTGGAAAGTGCAGAGCGTCACTATTACGCCGCTCAAGCCAAGTTAGAAGAGCAACCCATTACCGCCCGCGATCCGACCCTGGAGCGTAAGATCCGCATGCAGCTGCGGCTCTTGTACCAACAAGATGGTTTGTCGCCGTTGCCGTGGAAGGGCTGGCAGGCAGGTCGACATGATGTGCAGCTGCCGAGCCTGTCACTGCAAGCAGGCATCGCATTGACCAATGACCCCGCGCAACGATTTTCAGAGAGCCGAATGCAGCTGTTCACGGGAGACGCAGCGTTTGCCAATTCTGATCTCAGAGTCGGTGGAACAACTACTCCGGGTCCGCTCACGGATTTGCAACGCTGGCAGGTCGTGCGGGCTCCGGAGCAAACGAGCGCCTGGGTCGGCGTGGCTCTGCGTCAGAACGTACTGGGGAAAGTGAGTGGGTCGTTCTCTAGTCAACATGCCAACAACGCACACATCACAAGCTATTCCGTGCCACAAGGAACGAACGATGCTGATTTTGATCAATGGAACGTGTCTTATTGGCGAGTCATTCCCATCGATCCTCTATTCGATCTCGGACTGAGCGCCGGCTTTTCTAGGGTTAGATTGCGGCGTGCTGTTGAATTCCTGCCGCAGTATGAAGAAAGGTATTTCGTCTACTCATTAGTGGCCAGCTTGAGTCGCCAGGTTGGGCCCGGGCGGGCGTCGATTGGTGGCGCTTATTCTTTTCACGACTTACCGGATCTCCCGCTATCCGCTCCGGGGGAGGGCACGGAAGGATTATGGGTTCGAAGTCTGTATGCGGAGTACGCGCAATTTCCAGCGGATGTCAGTGCATTCAGTTGGGGATCGCTACGACCGTACCGAACGGTCAATCATGGCTTTGCAGTTTATGCTGGGCTAGAGCAGATCGAGCGTGGCGTTGGACTGCGAACGAACTGGTGGCGCAGCTATTATTTTGGTGGTCACATTGAAGGCCCATCACCTCTCGCATTCCAGGTGGAAGCCGCATTGTTCAAGCACACAGTGGAGGTGGTGAGGGCAGACGACGTAACGCTTCAAGCCCACCGCGATCCGTACCTGGGTTTCAGCAGTTTGAGATGGGTTGAACTCACCAAAGTGCGATTGCTGGAAGGCACGCGAGATAGGCCGAGTGCCGCGCAGATCGGCGGCCAGGAAATGGGCGAGGTGACGCTGGTGTTCCCTGTGTCGTGGGAATTCGCACTCGATGGCCCTCGCAATTTTAACCCCACGGACACCAAAGATCACGCCAACGACTACGCCAATCTGAGTGTCGGCACGGAGCTGTGGCTGCGCACGCTGGGCACGGAAGCATTCGGCGGCGGCGTCCTGTTCAATGCCGGCTACGACGTAGTCGAATACTACGAGATCAAGAAAGCGCAGTACTTAGCGCACCTGGGTGCTTCGCTGGGGTGGTGAGAATTTTAGCAACTCGCGGGGCGGCACGGCCGAATAGCGGCAAATGGCGGCGCGTAACGGAGCCCACACCCCGGCCCTCTCCCAGGGGGAGAGGGAGCGGCGCGGGTGGCACTATCGCGGGGGGTATGAATTTGGGGATTTCATTGAACGGGCTCGGGGCTTGCGAAAGCGGCAGACGCGCGCAGAGAAAGTGCTTTGGGAGCGTCTGCGAGGTCGGCAACTGTGCAACGCGAAGTTTCGCCGGCAGCATCAGTTTCGCTATTACATCTGCGATTTCTACTGCGATGAGGCAAAGTTGGTTGTGGAATGCGACGGCTCTTCACACGATTTCTCCGGACGGCGCGCGCGTGATGCGATTCGCGATGCAATCATGAGAACGCACGGCCTCACCGTTCTCCGATTCAAGAATGACCGCGTACTCAACGACACCAATGCCGTACTGCGCGAAATTGCCGCCCACCTCCCCTCCCCGAAACTCCCTTCTCCCCGCGGGGAGAAGGGCGGGGTTGAGGGGCACCGGGAGAAGCGCCGGGGTTGAGGGCAATGGGCGAAATGCCGGGGTTGGGCCGGCTGCGGCCGCGCTACTGAAATAGCGGCTGCAACGCGTCGAACCAGGCGCCGGCGACTTTCATTGAGCCCATGTCGTTGAGGTGCACCCCGTCAGGGAGATCAGTTGCTGGATCGATGATGCTGTACAGGTCGACTGTGGTCACTGGGGATTCGGGTGTGGTGTTCTGCGCCGCCCATATTACGGCCGCGGCGTTCAACGGCTGCACATCGGCCGTTTGCGGGGTGTGCAGGCCCGCCATGAAATGCACATGCGGGTTCACCATGCGGGCTTGCTGCAGAGCCAGCGTGAAACCGGCGATGACGCCGTCCACCGGTCTGCCGGAGAGAATATCAGCGCCACCGAAGTGCTCCAGGATGATCAGTGGCGGGTGCGCCGTGAACCAGCCGGCAAAATCGTTCGCCGTGAGGTCGGACACCATGTTGCCGTTCTGGGCCTGCAGATCTTTGTCGTAACCGGGAACGGCGCAATCGGGGCCCGTGGTCACGCCGCCCACGAAGTCAACATTCGTGATGTTGGCCATCTGCAGCTTCTGCCACAGGAACGCGCGCCAACAGGTTCCAATTTCGTTCGATGAACCGAGCACCATGATGGGCACAGTGGCCAAAGAGCCCAAGCCCCCACCGGCCGTGCCGCCTGTGCCTGCCGTTCCCGCGGACGCGGATGTGCCGCCCGTGCCACCGCCGCCTGTTGTAGTGCCACCCCCGTTCATTCCGGCACTGCCACCCAACGACTGTGTGCCGCCCGTGGCCACGCCCCCTGACGGCATACCGCCTGCGCCGCCGATCACCGCGCCTGTGGTCCCCGAGGAGCCGCTCATTGCGGTGCCCCCGCCGCCGCCGGCGGTGGCTCCGGTGAGCCCAGCCGAACCGAGCGCAGTTGAACCACCGCTGCTTGCGCCCTGCTGTGCGGTGCTACCGGAACACGCCCCCAGGTTTAGCGCAATTAGCCCTGGTGCCAACAACCAGACAACACGGCGTCGCATAGAGGAACCGTACCATGCCGAACCCTGGGGACGGGATTCGTCGCGCCCGGGCTGATCCTCACAGCCCCCATTTCGTTCATCCCGCCCGCAAAATTGTGCCCCCACGCTTCGCTTGGCGAAGGGTGAGGGGGCACCGCGCGCGGAGCGAAGCGAGCACGCGACCGTAGTACGATGCAAGAGCCGGGGGCATCCCCTCAAACGTCGATCACAAACTGCTCAATACCGAGACCCATGCTCAGGGTGTCGATTGTTGTGGCGTTGGCGAAGCCGGCTGTGGGGCGCTCCCCCACGCAGCCGACATTGACGATCTGAGTGTCGCCCACGACGCGCGTGAACGGCACATGACTTGCGCCGCACACGACGATGTCGGCCGGTTCGTCGCCGAGCAACGCATTGAGTTCGTCGTCCGTCATCTCAACGCCCATGGCCACGCTGGGATCTGCGGGCGAGCCGTGAACGACCAGCATTTCCTGCCCGTTGGCCAGCGGCAGGCGTGCTGTGGGAGGCAACTTTCCAAGTCGCGCGATGATCAATTCCCCCAATGCCGCGTGCGTCTTGTGCAGTAGCTCTAGGCGCGCGGATTCTGCCGGAGTCGAGGCGCGCAGTTCGTCGGGGTCAA
>DATJEQ010000018.1:0-2319 GCA_035496495.1 Polyangiaceae bacterium | reverse complement strand
TTCGACTTTGGTCATACTTCAGCTCTCCCTAATCTCCGCCAGCTCGCTTATGTCCGGAAGTGTGGGCATTTCTTTGCTGGATATCTACCCACTAGCCGCTGATTGAAGCTGCTAAATCGATACACTGCGGGGTATTGCTCTCAGGTACAAAATTCCACTGTGGTCTTGGCCTCAGCGATCCCGCATTTCCTACCTTCCTGAGTGTCCGTCTGCTGAGGGATGCAGGTCATTTAAGTTTTCTGTCCCAGTCTAAGCCATCCGCCAATCTCAGCTATCAGAATGGCCTTGTCTGAACTTGCCGCCTCCCCGACCCGCACTTTGACGCGCGCCCTGCTGGCAGCCCAAGCCCAGAGCGCGGTGCCAAGCGCGTCACCAGCGCGCCACCGCGACACGTGCTTCAGGTGTTTTCGGCCGAAATCGCTGTGTTACTGCGCGCTCTTGCCTCAGCTGCACAATCGCACGCCGGTGCTGATCGTTCAGCACCCGCGCGAGCGATTTCACCCCTTCGGCACCGCGCGACTGTTGGAATTGGGCCTGCTGAACTCGCGAGTGGAAATTGACCACGGAGGCCGGCTGCGGCGTTCGGGCGCGCTGCAATTCGAGTCGGGTGCGGCGCTGCTCTACCCAGGGCCTGGTGCGCGTAACCTGGAGGATATTCCTGCCGGCGATCGCCCCAAGCAGTTGGTGATGATCGACGGAACGTGGCACCACGCGCACACCCTGCTGCGCGATGTGAAAGACTTGCAGCTGCTGCCGCGGGTGCAATTGCGCCTGTCGACTCCTAGCCGGTACCGCATTCGGGCGGAGCCGCGCGAAGAATGCCTCTCCAGCGTGGAGGCCACGGTGCGCGCGCTGCAGTGCATTGAGCCCCAAACGCAGGGTTTCAATGAGTTATTGCAAGCCTTCGAGCAGATCATCGATCGCCAGATCGTGTTCCTACAGAAGCCACAGAATGCTCGCCACAACACCCGGGTGCGCCCGAAGGAGCAACGCAAATTCCCGCGGGCGTTGTTGGCAGACGAACACAAATTGGTCGTCTGTTACGGCGAGTCATTGCCCTGCGGTGAAAATCGCAAACAGGCGTTTCAGTGGGTCGCGCAACGCTTGGCAAGCGGTGAAATGTTCGATTGCTTGCTCGACCCACCCCAGATCTTGCCGCACCCGCTCGCGGTGTATTTGCAGCACATGGGTATTGCCCCGGAGGCTTTGCCTTCAGCGATCAAGCCGTCACTGTTCGCCGAGCGCTGGCGGAAATTCTGCAAAGGCGATGACATCGTGATCGCCTACAACCAGAGCAGTTTGGATTTGTTGTCGGGTTTGGGGGCAAAAGCATTGAAGAGCGCGGTGCTCAAGGCCGTCTACTTCAATCTGGGTCGCAAGCACGGCAGCTTGGATCAAATCGCCGAACGCGAACGCTTGACGGCAGCGCCGGTTGACGCCCGCGGCCGCGCTGCGCAGCGGGTGGCGAACGCCGCCGCATTGACCCGGTTCTTACGCCGCGAATTAGCGAAGGTGTGACCGATCACTGCCCATCACTGACCTAAGCAGCCGAAATCGATCTGCATCTGCGCTTTTGGATCGGCCTGCACCGCAGTGCACGCATCCGAGCACAAGAACACATGGTTGTAGGCTGCGCCGCCCGCGTCACCCCCAGTGCCCCCGTCATATTGCGTGCCCAGGTAGTACTGATTGTCAGCATTACAATCCGTCGCGCTGGGAACTCGTACCAGTGAATGCGGCATGCCCGCATCCGCACCGCCTTCTAGGTAGTTCACCCTCACGTTGTCGAAATTGATCTCGCCGTTTACCTGCGGAATGTTGAAGTCGCAGTTCAGCTTGGCGCCTTCCACCACGCCCTGGGCAATGGCGTTGAAAATGGCGTCGAAATCGTCGTTCAAGCAGCTGGAATAGCGCAGGCCGCCCGTCATTTGACTCAAGTACTGGTAGCCTTGCCCAGCACTTTGCCCATCGTCGTCGGTGCTCCCGGCATTGGCACCGGTGCACACCGTCGTCACGATCGGCTCCGCCGGTTGATAGGCCACGCGCTCATCCGGGGCCGCTTTCGAGGTCAACCCCACAATGCTGTACCAGCGGTAGTTGCGATTGGCGTCCGGATCTTGAGCGTCGTAGGCCCCGAATTGCGCCGGATCTAACGAGCGCAGGGCCTGATCGAAGGCTTGGGCGCCCATTTGATCGTTAGTCAGGCCGGAAGCAGTCGTGCAGCGTTGATTGGTGCCTCCAGCATTGGTGCCCGGGCTGTCATCGGTGATGCCGACGAACATTTTGAGCGCTGCAGGGCGCAGCCAATCGCGCCAGCCA